>NZ_JAPZLD010000041.1:0-109944 GCF_030182635.1 Amycolatopsis ponsaeliensis | reverse complement strand
AACGGCCTCAACGTCATCACCGCACTCCGCGACGCCATCACCGGAAACCCCTGGCTTCCAACCAGCCCCGCAACCACCTGACTAGTTACCACTGTTTCTCACTCACGACCGCCTTAGCCGACCGCGCGGGTGAACGGAGCGAAGCGGAGTGAGGGGTCGCCGGGGAGCAGGCGGCTGTGCAGGACCAAGCGAGGCGCCAGAGCGCCCGGAACCAACCCCCGTTCGCGGACCCACTCGATGAGGCCAGGGAACCGGAAGTCCGGGTCCACCCGGACTTTCCCCGGCACCGACCGCGCCACCCCGCGGATCAGCGCCCTCGCCTGCTCCTCCGACTCCGCGACCACCGGGCCGATTACCGTCACGTGCCCGATGTCCACCCCGAACGCGAAGCCGCCGTCCACCACGAACGGCGTCCCCAGCCGTTCGAGCAGCGGCCGCCGGTCCACGCCCTGAGCGAGCAGGTCCAGCGCGAGGACGTCGGACAACGAGCCCGGCGAAGCACCCGGCCCACCATCGTCGACGAAAGATCCGACATGGCCCTGGCACCCGCCGTCGACCACGAAACCCATCGACTCGTACAGCGGCCGGCCGTACGTCGACGCGTGCAGCAAGACCACCCGGTCGCCCGCCGCCGCAAGCGCTTGCGCGGTGATCGCCCGCCCCAGCCCCTGCCGCTCGTAGCGGGGCGCGACCAGCACCATCGAGATCGACGCCACCGAACCAAACGTCACGAGCACACAAGAGGCGGCCAGCCCGGAGTCGTCCGGCGCGTCCACCCCGAACACCTGCCCGACGTCGTGCAGCAGCGTCCACTTCGGTGGCTCGCGCGGCCACGACCGGGATTCGGCCAGGTCGGAACAGGCAGGGAGATCAAGAGCATCCAGGACGCGGATCGGCGGGAATGCCCTCATCCGACCGCCTGCATCGCCGGGGCGAAGCGCATCGCCGCGTCGCCGGGCAGCGGGCCACGTGCCATGAGGGGCACGGTCCGCACCGGCGCGATCCCCGCGTCCTCCACCGCTGCCCGCAACGCCTTCGCGTGCACCCCGGCGTCGACCCGGACCGGGCCGCCGGCCGCGCGGGCGGTGTCGACGGCGAGCGCGCATGCCATGGCCTCGTCCTCCGCGACGACCGGGCCGATCACCGTCCCGACGCCGTGGTCCGAGGCGACGGCATACCCCGCCACCGCGCCGTCGCACTCGAAAACCCTTACTTGGCCGAGGAAAAGCCGGTCCAACAGCGACGTCCGGGCCACGCCCCAAGCCCGCCGGTCCAGCGCGCGGATCGCCGCGTGGTCGTCCGGCGTCGCCGCGCGCGTCGCCGGCGAAGGCGTGCCGGACGCTGTCCCGCGGCAGGTCACGACCCCGCCCGTCGCCGCAAAGCCGAGCGATTCGTACAGCGGCCGTCCAGCCGGTGTGGCGTGCAGGAAGACCGTACCGTCCCCGGCCTCGTCGAGCAGGTGGGTCAGCACCTGACGCCCGAGCCCGCGTCGTCCGAACCGGGACGCCACGAGCACCATCGAGACCGCCGCGATATCACCGAACTTCGTCAGGACCGCGCAGGCCGCCAGCGAGTCGCCCACACGAATGCCGTACGGCTCGCCGATCGCGAAGAGCAGCCGCCACTTGACGTCCTCGCGCGGCCAGTCGCGGTCGAGTGCCAGCTCCTGACATTTCGGCAGGTCAGCGGCCTGAAGCAGAGTCACGGCGGACTGGGTGACGGTCACCCTTCCGAGCCTAGGGACGCGATCAACCGGTTAACGAGCGTTGCCTACGCCACACGCGAAGTGACTTGCAAGTAGCTAAGCTCCCGGGAATGAGCAGTGCGACGGAGCCGCTCGGGACGCCGCCCGAGGACGAACCGGACATTCACACCACGGCCGGCAAGCTCGCCGACCTCTATCGCCGTTATGACGAGGCGGTGCACGCGGGCTCGGCCCGCGCCGTGGAGAAGCAGCACGCCAAGGGCAAGAAGACCGCGCGGGAACGCATCGAGCTGCTGCTCGACGAGAACTCGTTCGTCGAGCTCGACGAGCTCGCACGGCACCGCTCGACCAACTTCGGCCAGGAGAAGAACCGGCCCTACGGCGACGGCGTCGTCACCGGCTACGGCACCGTCGACGGCCGCCCGATCTGCGTCTTCAGCCAGGACGTCACCATCTTCGGCGGCAGCCTCGGCGAGGTCTACGGCGAGAAGATCGTCAAGGTCATGGACCTGGCGATCAAGACCGGCCGGCCGATCGTCGGCATCAACGAAGGCGGCGGCGCGCGCATCCAGGAAGGCGTCGTCTCGCTCGGCCTCTACGGCGAAATCTTCCGCCGCAACGTGCAGGCGTCCGGCGTCATCCCGCAGATCTCGCTGATCATGGGCGCGAACGCGGGCGGCCACGTCTACTCCCCCGCGCTCACCGACTTCGTCGTGATGGTCGACGAGACCTCGCAGATGTTCATCACCGGCCCGGACGTCGTCAAGACGGTCACCGGCGAGGACGTCACCTTCGAGGAGCTCGGCGGCGGCCGCACCCACAACACGAAGTCCGGCGTCGCGCACTACCTCGGCAACGACGACGAAGACGCCATCGCCTACGTCAAGGAACTGCTCTCCTACCTGCCGCAGAACAACCTCTCCGACGCGCCGGTGTTCGAGGCGGTGACGTCATCGGACGCTCCGGCCGGCTTCTTCGACGACGTCACCGACGCCGACCGTGAGCTCGACACGCTCATCCCGGACTCGCCGAACACCCCGTACGACATGCACGAGGTCATCAACCGCGTGGTCGACGACGGCGAGTTCCTCGAGGTGCACGAGCTGTTCGCGCCGAACATCATCGTCGGCTTCGGCCGTGTCGACGGGCAGAGCGTCGGCGTCGTCGCCAACCAGCCGACGCAGTTCGCCGGCTGCCTCGACATCGACGCGTCCGAGAAGGCCGCGCGGTTCGTCCGCACCTGCGACGCGTTCAACATCCCGGTGCTCACCTTCGTCGACGTCCCGGGCTTCCTCCCGGGCACCGACCAGGAGTGGAACGGCATCATCCGCCGCGGCGCGAAGCTGATCTTCGCCTACGCGGAGGCCACGGTCCCGCTGGTCACGATCATCACGCGCAAGGCGTTCGGCGGCGCGTACGATGTCATGGGCTCCAAGCACCTCGGCGCCGACATCAACCTCGCCTGGCCGACCGCGCAGGTCGCGGTGATGGGCGCTCAGGGCGCGGCGAACATCGTCCACCGCAAGACGCTGGCGAACGCGGCGAACGAGGGCAAGGACGTCGACGCTTTGCGCGCGGAGCTGATCGAGCAGTACGAGGACACGCTCCTCAACCCGTACGCGGCGGCCGAGCGTGGTTATATCGACTCGGTGATCGTGCCGGCGCACACCCGCGGGCACGTCGCGCGCGCGTTGTCGCTGCTGCGCAACAAGCGCGAGTCACTGCCGCCCAAGAAGCACGGGAACATCCCGCTGTGAGCAGCGACGAGAAGCCCCTGCTGCGGGTGGTGCGAGGAAACCCGAGCGACGCCGAACTGGCGGCGTTGACGGCGGTCGTCGCCGCGGCTTCGGCCGCGAAGGCGCCCGAGAAGCCGAAGCCGCGTACGTCGTGGTGGGGCGATCACGCCGCTTCGCTGCGTAAGCCGCTTCACCCCGGCGAAGGTGTCTGGCGCGCTTCGGGGTTCCCCAGCTGACTCCTCAGCGCTGAACGGCGTCGAGGAACACGGTCGGGACCTCGTTCTCGCGCACGACCGTGCCGAGCAACGCGGCGAGCCGGTCACGGTCCGGGATGCTCAGGCCCGCGGCCAGCTCGTCGACGCGCCGGCAGGTCGCCGCGTAGAAGTCCTCCGCCAGGTCGCGGCCTTCCTCCGTCAGCACGACCTGCACCGCGCGCCGGTCGTCCGGGTCCGGCTCGCGGCGCACGAGCCCGCGCCGGACCGCGCGGTCGACCAGCCCGGTCAAGCTGGACTTCTCGAGGCCGAGCGTCGCGCCGAGGTCGCCCATGCCGTACGGCCGGCCCATCAGCACGCACAGCAGCTGTCCTTGCTGCACGGTCAGCCCGTACGCGCGGGCCGACTCGGCGTAGACGGCGTTCACCAGGAACGACGCCCGCACGAGCCCGGCGACGACGCCGAGGTCCTCCCCGTGTTTCCCCATCGCACCAGCCTACTTCGCGACGGCTTCCCGCACGGCGGGCACGATCTCCCCGGCCCAGCGCGCGGCGGCCGTCTCGTCGGGAGTGCTGCCACCGGGCCCGAACAGCACGAACCCGGCGGCGCCGTGCTCCAGGACCGCGCCGGTCAGCTCCTCGATCCACTGCGCCGGCGAGCCGCCGATCCAGCGTCCGTCGTCGGCGCGGGTGTTCCGCAGCGGCTCTTCGCTGATCCGGCCGGGGAAGTTGTAGACGGTCGCGATGTCGGAGGGGTCGCGCCCGGCGTCGATCGCGGCTTTGTCGATGATCGGCCTCGAGGTGCGGTAGCGCTCGCTGAGCCAGTCGGCGGCGTGGCCGGGCATCCACCCGTCGGCGACGCGCCCGGTGACGGCGAGCGACTTGGGCCCGACCGAGCCCGTCCACACCGGCGGCATCTTCTCCGCGGCCGGTTCCAGGGCTGTGACCTGGTAGAACTCGCCGTCGAACGTGACGGGGTCGCCGCCTCCGCCGAGCAGTTTGACGAGCCGGATGCCCTCTTCGAAGGCGCGGACGGCCTGGCCGGGGGTCAGCTTGGTGAACCCGAGCCGCGCGATGTCGTCCCAGAGCCCGCCGACGCCCATCCCGAGCACGATCCGGCCGCCGGTCAGGGCGCTCAACGACGTGACGGTGCGGGCGAGCATCGACGCCGGGCGCGTCGGCAGGTTGGTGACGCTGACCAGGCCGGAGATCCGTTCGGTCCGCCCGAGCAGGACCCCGATCTCGGCGTAGGCGTCGAGCCGGTCGGCGTGGTACGGGTGATCGGACACGGTGAGCAGATCGAGCCCGGCGCGGTCAGCCTGGACGGCGAGCTTCAGGGTGTCTGGTACCGCGGCGACCGCGGTGGACACTCCGATGCCGAAGTGCGTCATGATTCCTCCCAGTGTTAGTTCGTGCTACGAACCGACTATACATAGTTCTTAGCACGAACTACAAAGGAACGCTAACTCGCCATGTGCCGACGGGCTCGCATGACGAGCGCTTCGGCCCGCGCGCTTGAACTCGTCCGCCGTAGCCGAGGTGTGGCTGTAGCCGGCCTTCGTCTTCAACCCCAGCAAGGCGCGAAGGGCGCGACTCGCCTCCGTGTCCACAACGCATCGCCCGCGATACCCGCGTGCACGCAAAGAGTCACGTACGCGTCCCCGATCTCGCTGGGGTCCTGTTCGTCGGCGAGGTCGCGCACGAGGCCCGCCACTTCCCAGAACTGCTCCGCCTTCGCAAGGCGGCCTCGCAGCACCTCGGGACTACATCTCTTCGTGCGCACTTCAGCTCTTTCTCTTCCGGATCTGCCCGGCCAGCCAGGCGTGACGACCGGCCACGGTCAGGCCATCTCGCAGGACGTCGGCCAGCACCGGCTCGTCGCGGCCACGGGCCGCGACCTCGGCCACGGTGAACTCGAGGATCCGGGCGTCATTGCCCGTCCACCGGGAAACATCGGCAGCCAGGCCGTCGACCTGAAGGACCCAGCGATCTTCGTCCACACTGTCCGGCCGGACCAAGAGCAGGTCGATGTCGCTCTCGGCGACCATGGAGCCGCGAGCGGCCGAACCGAACACGGCACCGTACTGCGGCCGAACCTGCCAGGCCGCCAAGGCGGATTCGATCCGCTCCAGCAGCTTTCCCCGCAGATCCGACAGTCCGATGATGTGCTCCGCGGCGAGATGGTCGCGGTTGAGCCGGTAGGCGAAAGCATTGCCGACCCGGTCGGCGTGCACGACGCCCTGCCGGACCAGCCGTTGCAAGACCTTCCGGATCCCCTCTTCCGAGCGCTCACCCAGGACCCGGTGCAGCTGACCGGTCGTGAACGTCCCGTCGAAGCCGGCCAGGACGCCCAGCACATCGCCGTCCAAAGTCGGAGTCACCGTGGCCAGCGGCCTGTTCAGCTCCATCGCCCTCGCCCGTATTTTAGTACGCTTATACCAACTATAGTACGGGTCGATCGCCAGGGAAAATCGGTTTCCGCAGCCCTGGCCAGCGGCTAACGTAGGTCTCGCCCGGTGCGGCGGTGAGGGTTACTTCTCTGGTATCCCATGGGTTCGACTCCCGAAAGCCTTCACCACTTCGATCTCGGGCACACGAACGCACTCCCGGTGCGGGAAAGATCTCGGGAGCCGCGGCCACACCGATGCCCGGTGCGCAGGCGAGGGTTACTTCCTTGTAATGGGCAGGTCGGGGGTTCGAATCCCTCCCGGACCACTTCCGGTCCGGTAGCTCAGCCTGGCAGAGCAGCAAACGTACCTTCACCGACTTCGATCTCGGGCATCGCCGTGGCCGCGGCTCCCCCATCACGAGGGGGAGAAATGAGCAAGTTCAACACCGCCCGCGCACCTGCCGCGACTTCGCCGGTCCGCGGTGAGGCCACGCCGTCCGCCGTCACCCACGAAGGCGGCGCCGGTTACGCGCGCGACGCCCGGTCCGAACTCTTCCTGCTCGCCGTCACGAACATGGTGGGCGAGCACACCTTCTACGAGTCCGCCGGCGAGCGCGACACCCGCTACACAGCGCTGGTCCACGCCGCGACCTTCGAGGATCCACAGTGGACGGCCCGGTTCCTGCGCTGGCTGCGGACCGAGGCGAACCTGCGCACCGCGTCGCTCGTCGGCGCGGCCGAGTTCGCCAAGGCGCGCCTCGACGCCGGGCTCGACGGGCTCGGCCGCCAGGTCGTCGCCGACGTCCTGCAGCGGGCCGACGAGCCCGGGGAGCTGCTCGCCTACTGGACTTCCGTGCACGGCAAGAACATCCCGAAGCCGGTCAAGCGCGGCGTGGCCGACGCGGCCCGGAAGCTCTACGACGAGCGCGCGTACGTCAAGTGGGACTCGGCCGCGCGGGCGTTCCGCTTCGCCGACGTCCTCGAGCTGACCCACCCGGGTCCGCGCGAGCCCGCCCAGGGCGAGCTGTTCAAGCACATCCTCGACGAGCGGCACGACCGCGGGAACCCGCTCCCGGACACGCTCCGGGTGCTGCGCGCCCGCGCCGAGCTGACGGCGTGGGACGTGCCGCGCCGGCGTGCGCTGTTCGGGCAGCCGGACGCGGCGGACACCCTTCGCGCGGCCGGCATGACGTGGGAGTCGGTTGCCGGCTGGCTGCAGGGTCCACTCGACGCGCGCGTCTGGGAAGCGCTGATCCCGTCGATGGGTTTCATGGCGCTTCTCCGGAACCTGAGGAACTTCGACGAGGCCGGTGTCTCGGACGAGGTCGCGCAGCGGGTTGCCGCGCGGCTGGCCGATCCCGCTCAGGTCGCGAAGTCGCGGCAGCTGCCGATGCGGTTCCTGTCGGCCTACCGGGCCGCGCCGTCGCTGCGGTGGGCGTGGGCGCTGGAGCAGGCGATCGCGCTTTCGCTGGCGAACGTGCCCGAACTGCCCGGCCGGACGCTCGTGCTCGTCGACACCTCGTCGTCGATGAACCTGGGCTTCAGCCGTGACGGCTCCCTGATGCGCTGGGACGCCGCCGCGGTGTTCGGCCTCGCGCTGGGCCGCCGGTGCGCGGCCGCCGACGTCGTGTCGTTCTCGGACCGGCTGCTGGGCGGCCCGCGCACCAAGGCGTTCAAGCTGCGCCGGGGCGGCTCGCTGCTGAGCGACGTCGAGCGCTGGAAGTCCGGCGGGTTCTTCCTCGGCGGCGGCACGAACACGGCCGGCGCGGTGCGGAAGCACTTCGCGAAGCACGACCGCGTCGTCATCCTCACCGACGAGCAGGCCGGCTTCGGCGACGTCGGGCAGTCACTGCCCGCGCACGTGCCGCTGTACACGTGGAACCTGGCCGGCTACCGGTACGGTCACGCGCCGTCCGGTACCGCGCGCCGGCACACGTTCGGCGGCCTGACCGACCAGGGCTTCCGGATGATTCCGCTGCTCGAGGCGGGCGAGAACGCCGACTGGCCGTTCTGAGAGAAGCCGCGGAGGCCCCCATGACGGGATCATGGGGGCCTTCACGCTGTGTACGGACCGTCACAAAAATGGCCGTGGACCGAGCACTAGTCTGCGCCGTATAGTCCACGTGGAATAAACGACCTGGAGTCATCCGAAGGGACTATCGATCATGGCCTCGGCCAAGCTGACCCCACTCGGCATCGCCGTGCTGGAGCTGCTCCACGAGAAGCCCATGCACCCGTACGAGATGGCGCAGCTCATGCGCGAGCGGTACGTCGACACGCGGGTCAACGTGAAGGCGGGATCGCTCTACCACACCGTGGAACGTCTGCAGCGCAACGGTTTCATCGAGGTCGTCGACACGCAGCGGGACGGCAGGCGGCCCGAGCGGACCGTCTACGGCATGACCCAGGCCGGGCTGGACGAGTTCAGCCAACGCGGCCGCGAGCTGCTGGGCGACCTCGTCAAGGAGTTCCCCGCCTACCTGTCCGGACTCGCCGTCATCGACGAGCTGGGCAAGGAAGCGACGCTGCTCGAACTCGACCACCGCGTCACGCGGCTGCGCGCCGGTGTGGCCGCCGACCAGGCCGTCCTCGACCACTTGGCCGGGGACCGGACACCGGAGATCTACTGGCTCGACTGGCGCTACCAGTGCGACCACCGGAAGTTCGAGCTCGAGTGGACCGAACGGCTCCTCGACGACCTGCGCTCCGGGCGGATCCCGTTCCAGGACCACTACCAACCCAACCTGAGCCTCATCACCAGGGAAGACGACGATGAACGCAAGACAAGCTAACCCGTGGGCGGCGCTCGGCGCGCTGTGCCTCGGCTTCTTCATGATCCTGCTCGACACGACGATCGTGTCGATCGCGATCCCGACCATGCTGCGCGAGCTGAACGCCGGGCTGAACTCCGTCGTCTGGGTGATCAGCGTCTACCTGCTGACCTACGCCGTGCCGATGCTGTTCACCAGCCGCCTCGGCGACCGCTTCGGCCCGAAGCGGGTGTTCCTCGCCGGGCTGGTCGTGTTCACCGGCGCGTCGCTGTGGTGCGGCCTGTCCGGCAACGTCGAGATGCTGATCGCCGCGCGTGCCGTGCAGGGCATCGGCGCCGCGCTGATGACGCCGCAGACGCTGGCGTTCATCACGCACCTGTTCCCGCCGGCCAAGCGCGGCCCGGCGATGGGCATGTGGGGCGGCGTCGCCGGCCTGGCGACGATCACCGGCCCGCTGCTCGGCGGCGTGCTCGTCGACCACCTCGGCTGGGAGTGGATCTTCTACGTCAACGTGCCGATCGGCGTGATCGCCATCGTCATGACGCTGCTGCTGGTGCCGGACTGGCAGCCGAAGCACTCGCACTCGTTCGACCTGATCGGCATCGTGCTCTCCAGCCTGGCGCTGCTGTTCATCGTGTTCGGCGTGCAGAACGGCCAGCAGTACGACTGGGGCACGGTCTGGGGCGGGATCACGGTCTTCGAGATCATCGGCGCCGGCGTGCTGCTGCTGGTCGCGTTCGTGGTGTGGCAGCGGGTGAACAAACGCGAGCCGCTGCTGCCGCTGCAGGTCTTCTCGAACCGCAACTTCTCGGCGGGCACGCTCACGGCGACGACGGTCGGCTTCGCGATGACCGGCATGTTCCTGCCGCTGGTGATCTACATCCAGTCGGTGCTCGGCCTGAGCCCGACGATGGCGGGCCTGCTGACCGCGCCGATGTCGCTGCTGTCGGGGATCGTGGCGCCGTTCGTCGGGAACCTGTCCGACAAGGTCAACGGCAAGTACCTGGTGATGTTCGGCCTGGCGTCGCTGGCCGCCGGGCTCGGGGTCATCGCGCTGCAGGCGTCGCCGACGAGCAGCCCGTGGAGCTTCATCCCGGCGCTGCTGCTGTGCGGGCTCGGCATCGGCTGCATCTTCTCGCCGATGAGCAACATGACGATGGGTTCGGTGGAGCCCCGGCTGGCCGGGACGGCTTCGGGGATCTTCAACACTTCCCGTCAGGTCGGCGGCGTGCTCGGTTCCGCGGCGATCGGCGTGCTGCTGCAGGCCCAGGTGAGCTCGTCCATCGCGGACGAAGCGGCGAAGGCGGCTTCGCAGCTGCCGGAGCAGTATCGGGCGCCGTTCGCGGAAGGCATCGCGAAGGCCGCGGCGAGCACCGGTGAGTTCGGGTCGGCCGGCGGGCCGTCGCCGATGCCGGGGCTGCCCGCGGAGGTCGCCGCCCAGGCCGGGCGTCTCGCGTCGGACGCGGTCCACAGTGGACTGACGGACGCGGCCCGCGTGACGATGCTGCTGCCGATGGCGGTGCTGCTGCTGGGCGTTCTCTCGGCAGCCGTGCTGCGGCAGGTGAAGCCGCGCTGGGAAGCCCCGGCGCCTGCCCCCGAGACCGCCGCCGCCTGACGTGCGGGCCTCCACTCCGGGTGTCGGGACCGGAGCGGAGGCCTGCACGGCCCCGCGGGAGCGGTGGTCTAGCGCGCGGTCTTCGGCGTCGAAGCCGAATCCGCCCGGATGGTCGCCCGGCCCTTCGTCGCGCGGATCCTGGTCCACAGCGACTGCGTTCTGGTGACGGGCGTCGATTCCGTGACCCGTACGGTCATCGGCCACCTCCGCGTCTTCCCGGCGCCATATGTTGCGAGCCACAACAAACTAACTCCGTTTGCCCGGTGACGCCGGTCACAATTCGATTACAGCGAGCGTCCGGGTACGTTCGCCGGGTGCAGTTCGTCCTCGCCTCCCAGTCCCCCGCCCGGCTCGCCCTCCTACGCTCCGCGGGCCTCGATCCGGCCGTGTTCGTCTCCGGCGTCGACGAGGACGCCGTCGCCGCCTCGCTGACCGACCCGTCGCCGTCGGAGCTCGTCGCGGCGCTCGCCGCGGCCAAGGCCGAAGCGGTCGTCGACCAGGTCGCCGCGGTCCACCCGGACGCCGTCGTCGTCGCCTGCGACTCGATGCTGAACATCGGCGGCCAGATGGTCGGCAAACCGCCGAATCCGGACATCGCCCGGCAGCGCTGGGCCGCGATGGCGGGGTCATCCGGTGAACTCCTGACCGGGCACGCGGTCGTCCGGCTCGACGGCGGGACGCGCGCGAAGGAGACCAGTGGCTGGGAGTCGACGACCGTCCGGTTCGGCACGCCGAGCCCCGAAGAGATCGACGCGTACGTCGCGACCGGCGAGCCGCTGCACGTGGCCGGCGGGTTCACGATCGACGGCCTGGGCAGCTGGTTCGTCGAGGGGCTCGACGGCGGCCACACGAGCGTCATCGGCATCAGCCTGCCGCTGACGCGCCGGTTGCTGGCCGAGGTCGGCGTGAGTGTCGTGGATCTCTGGCGACGTCCCGCATCCTGAGAAGGGCGCCACACGAACGGGTGATCCGGAAGAGTCCTGCCTTGCCTAACGTTCTCTTTACCCGGCAAGACAGGAACTTTCGAGCACCGGAGTCGCCCCGTGTCTTTCGTACGGACATACACCAAGCCGCGGGTGTTCGCGGCCGCGGTTCTCGGCTCGCTCGTCGTCGGCGCCCTGCTGGGCGTCGTCGCACGGCAGACCGAGGCCGGCTGGCTGACCGATCTCCTCGACCAGATCGGCACCATCTTCACCACGCTGCTGCAGATCGCGGTGATCCCGCTGGTCTTCACGGCGATCGTGGTCGGCATCAACAGCCTCCGGAAGCTCGGCGGCGGCCGCACCGCCGCGCGCCTCGGCGGCAAGACGGTGCTGTGGTTCGCCATCACGTCGTTCATCGCGTCGCTGATCGGCATCGCCGTCGGCCGGATCTTCGACCCGGGTTCGGGCGGGCTCGGCGGCGTCACGGCGACCGCCAAGAACGCCGACAAGGCCGCCGCCAGCGTCGACCACTGGGGTTCGTGGAGCGCGTTCGTGAACGGGCTCCTGCCGGAGAACTTCGTGAAAGCGTTTGCCGACGGCGAGACGCTGCAGGTGCTGTTCCTCGCGCTGGTCATCGGCGCCGCCGCGTACAGCCTGGGTGACAAGGCGAAGCCGTTCGTGGACTTCACGACGAGCGTCTTCGAAATCATCCAGCGCTACCTCGGCTGGATCGTCCGGCTGGCCCCGATCGGCATCATCGGCCTGATCGGCGCGGCGGTCTCCAACTACGGCGACGCGCTGTTCCGGCCGCTGTTCTCCACCACGCTCGCGGTGTACGTCGGCTGCCTGCTCGTGCTGTTCGTCGTCTACCCGATCCTGCTGCAGTTCGTGGCGAAGGTCAGCCCGATGAAGTTCTTCGCGAAGGCCGGCACGGCGATCCAGTTCGCGTTCGCCTCCCAGTCCTCGGCCGCGACGCTGCCGCTGACCCGCCAGTCCGCGGTGAACCTGGGCGTCCAGCCGGCGTACGCGGCCTTCGCGACCCCGCTCGGCAGCGCGACGAAGATGGACGGCTGCGCGGCGGTCTTCCCGGCGATCGCGGCGATCTTCGTCGCCAACCTGGCCGGGGTGTCGCTGAACTTCTGGCAGTACGCCGGCATCGTCGTGGTCGCGGTGGTCGGCGCGCTGGCGACGGCCGGCACCACGGGCTGGCTGACGGCGTTCACGCTGACGACGTCGTTCATCGGCCTCGACGCGAAGCAGGTGGCGATCGGCCTGGCGCTGATCTACTCGGTCAACCCGATCATGGACATGATGCGGACGGCGACGAACGTGGCCGGCCAGATCGCGGTCCCGGTGATCGTGGCGCGCGGGGAAGGCCTCCTCGACGACGAGGTCCTCAACGCCCCGACGGACAACCCGGAACACAGCGACGAAGGCACCGAGGCCCGGCACACGGAACCCGCCCCGGCCTGATCGGCGTCAAGACGGGCAAGTACGGAGGTCGGCGCGGGTGAGCCGGATGTCCGGCCACCCGCGCAGGTCCGACGGCGCCGTGTACCGGCGGGTGCAGCCGACCGACTTGCCCGTCAGGTCGTACACCTGGCCCAGCACCGGGGCCGCGTCGCACCGGGGCGTGCCGGAATCCGCGCCGCGGCAGTCGTGGCGGACCACGATCACGTCCGGGCGGCCGTCAGCCGTGACGTCGTAGAGCGACAGCGTCCCCGCGTCCGCGAAGTACGGCTTGCCCGGCGCGCGCCAGACTCCCCCGCTCGCGACGAGCAGTTCGCCGTACGCCGCGTTGTCCTGGTCGCCGACGTCACCGCGGACCAGGCACGTCGGCGCCGCGCCGTCGATGCAGCGCAGCGAGTTCTGGTCCAGCCGCACACCCAGCTGGGCGATCGACAGCTCGAACACCGTGCCCGGCTCGGGCCCGACGCGCACCCGCGCCGAACCGCCCGCCGCGTCGGCCAGCAAGACCACCGGCGTCCCGCCGACCGTCATCGCCGCGAGCTGGCGGCACGGGCCGCCGCCGCAGGTCACCACCGGCGCCACCGGGGCGGCCGCGGGCTCGGCCACGCCGGCGGGTGCCTCCGGCCGCGGCCGCAGCAGGAACACCGCGGCGATCGCGCCGAGGGTCACCACCGCGGCCAGCACCGCGGTGAGCAGCGCCGACCGAGGCGTGCGCGCCGCCGAAGTCCGCATGAGACAGAGCGTAAGCCGCCTCGCGACTGTGTGTGGGCAGCGGCCCGGCGGCGTGTGGCCGAAATCCCCCGGCCGGGCACCCGATCGAGGCACCCCGGCTTAGCGGAGCGTGTCCGTCTATGTTGTCCGGGTGACGAACCCGAACCTTCCCCCCGCCCTCTACCTGCCGACCGGCCCGGCCAGCGCCGCGACCGAAGGCGCGTCGATCGAGCTGCGCCGCACGCCGGACGGCCGCACCGCACTGGTCGCGTTCACCGCGCTCGACCGGCTGATCGACTGCTGCGGCGAGCACCAGCCGTGGGTGCTGGTGAACACCGAGCACCTGCCGAAGGTCCACGCGGCGAACCCGTACGACGTCATCGTGCTCGACTCGCCGCTGCCCCAGGAGCTGCGCCACCACGTCTGAGCGTGGTTCAGCTCTCACTCCAGAGACTCCCGACGTCAGGTCCGTAGACTCCCCCGTACCGCGAAGGCGGTCAGCAATGCAGCTGTCGGGACGCAGGAGGTGCGGGGTGGCCGAGCAGGTCGGCGAATCCACCGGTGGTCCGGTGACCAAGATCCTGGTCGCCAACCGGGGCGAGATCGCGGTACGCGTGATCAGAGCCGCCAAGGACGCTGGCTTGGCCAGCGTGGCGGTGTACGCCGATCCGGATCGCGACGCACCGCACGTGCGCCTGGCCGACGAGGCCTTCGCGCTCGGCGGCACGACGGCCGCCGAAAGCTACCTCAACTCCGACAAGCTGCTCGACGCGGCGAAGCGCGCCGGTGCCGACTCCGTGCACCCGGGCTACGGCTTCCTCTCCGAGAACGCGGACTTCGCCCAGGCCGTCCTCGACGCCGGGCTGACCTGGATCGGGCCGAGCCCGCAGGCCATCCGCGACCTCGGCGACAAGGTCACCGCGCGCCACATCGCCATGCGCGCGGGCGCGCCGCTGGTCCCGGGCACGAAGGAGCCGGCCAAGAACGCCGACGAGATCGTCGCGTTCGCCGACGAGCACGGCCTGCCGGTGGCCATCAAGGCCGCGTTCGGCGGCGGTGGCCGCGGCCTCAAAGTCGCGCGCACCCGCGAAGAGATCCCGGAGCTGTTCGAGTCGGCGACGCGCGAGGCCGTCGCCGCGTTCGGCCGCGGCGAGTGCTTCGTCGAGCGCTACCTGGACAAGCCGCGCCACGTCGAGGCGCAGGTGCTGGCCGACCAGCACGGCAACGCGATCGTCGTCGGCACCCGCGACTGCTCGCTGCAGCGCCGGCACCAGAAGCTCGTCGAGGAGGCGCCCGCGCCGTTCCTGTCCGACGAGCAGCGCAAGCGCATCCACGAGTCGGCGAAGGCGATCTGCAAGGAAGCCGGCTACTACGGCGCCGGCACGGTCGAGTACCTCGTCGCCACCGACGGCACGATCTCCTTCCTCGAGGTCAACACCCGCCTGCAGGTCGAGCACCCGGTCTCGGAGGAGACCACCGGCCTCGACCTCGTCCGCGAGATGTTCCGCATCGCGCGCGGCGAGAAGCTGCGGATCACCGAGGACCCCGAGCCGCGCGGCCACTCGATCGAGTTCCGCATCAACGGCGAGGACGCCGGCCGCGGCTTCCTGCCCGCGCCCGGGACCGTGACGAAGTTCGTCGCGCCGAGCGGTCCCGGCGTGCGCGTCGACTCCGGTGTCGAGTCCGGCAGCGTGATCGGCGGCCAGTTCGACTCGATGCTGGCGAAGCTGATCGTGACCGGCTCGGACCGGGACAACGCCCTCGAACGCAGCCGCCGCGCACTCGCCGAGATGGTCGTCGAAGGCATGGCGACCGTGCTGCCGTTCGACCGCGTGATCGTGGACGACCCCGCGTTCATCGGCGACGAAAACGGTTTCAGCGTGCACACGCGCTGGATCGAGACGGAGTTCGACAACAAGATCGAGCCGTTCGTGGCGCCGGACATCGAGGCCGCCGAGGAAGAGCCGCGCCAGAACGTCGTCGTCGAGGTCGGCGGGCGGCGCCTGGAAGTGTCGCTGCCCGGCGGGTTCGCGCTCGAAGGCGGCGGCGGGGGCGGCACCGCCGTCAAGGCCAAGCCGCGCAAGCGGGCCGGCGGCGGCAAGGCCACGGTGAGCGGCGACGCCGTCACCGCGCCGATGCAGGGCACCATCGTGAAGGTGGCCGTCGAAGAGGGCCAGACGGTCGAAGCCGGTGAGCTGATCGTCGTCCTCGAGGCGATGAAGATGGAGAACCCGGTCACCGCACACAAAGCGGGCACCGTGACCGGCCTTTCGGTCGAGGTCGGCGCCGCCGTGACGCAGGGCACGCAGCTTCTCGAGATCAAGTAGGACAGTTCGTTACAGATGTCGTGGTGGGCCGCCCCCGAGGCGGCCTACCATCGACAAGGTGACCGAAGTCCCGTCTCCGCAGCTGCGGATCAGCGACCAGAACCGCGAGTCCGCGCTGTCCGCGCTCGGTGAGCACATGAGCGCGGGGCGGATCGACATCGACGAATACGGCGAGCGTTCGGCGCGGATCACCGCGGCGAAGACGCGCGGCGAGCTCGTCGAGCTCTTCGCGGACCTGCCCGCGCCGCACCCCCGGTACGAAGACGCCCCGCAGGCCGTCACGGCACCCGAGCCGGCGCCGACGGCCCAGCCGGTGCCGCGCCGCCCGGGAACGCCGGACAGCTGGAGCGGCGGGCAGCGGTTCGTCGCCGCGTTCGTCCCGCTGGTCTGGATCGCGGTGATCGCGCTGATCGCCACCGGCGTCGTGCACGGCACGCTGATCCTCGTCCCGATCGGGCTGAGCATCTTCGGCCGGTCGATGTGGGGCCACGCCGGGCACTCCCACCACGATCACCGTGACCGCCGCGAGCGGCACCTGCGCGACCGGGATCGGCGGCGCGAGCTGCGAGACTCGTTCCGCGACCACCGGCGCGGCCTGGACCGCTGAGCCACCGTGGGCGACATGCGGTTGAGCGACGACGAACGCCAGGACGCCCTGGACGTCCTCGAAGAGCACGTCCGCTCCGGACGGCTCGACATCGACGAGTACGGCACCCGCTCCGCGAAGGTCACCGCGGCCAAGCGGGTCAGCGAGCTCGTGCCGCTGTTCGACGACCTGCCTTCGCCGCGCCCGAGCGCGCTGCTCAACGGGGCCGCCGCGCCCCAGGTGCCGGTGATGTCCGGGGAAAGCGCGCTGTCCCAGTTCCTGACCCGCGGCGCGGTGCCGATCGCGATCATCCTGGCGGTCGCGGTGCTCATCCTGTCCCGTGGCCGGCTGCTGATCATCTCGGTGGCGCTGCCGCTGGTGGTCGCGATGATCGCCGGGGCCCGCCGCCGGCGCTGAAGCCTGCGAGAATCACCGGCGTGATGGGCGTGGTGCCGGGCGCGCTGGACGCCCGAGGCGAACGGGTGGCGGGGCCGATCTTCACCGGCGTCGGCCTGGCCGGGCTCGCCGCGTGCGTGCTCTGGGGGCCCGGAGTCCGGGGCGTCACGCTGGTCGTCGTGGTGGTCGCGGCGGTGTGGGTGCCGCTGCTGATCCCGCTGTTCCCGCACCGGCGGACGCACCCGTGGCTCGTCGCGGGCTACTACGCCGGGGTGCTCGCGGTCGCGACCGTGCTGGTGGCGCGCAACGACACGTTCATGGGCTTCGCGTCCTTCGGCTATCCGCTCGCCTTCGTGCTCTTCCCGGCGCGCTGGGGGTTCTTCGCGGTGGCCGCGACGGCGACGCTGCCGCTGCTGGCCGCCAACTCGGATTCGCAGAGCCCGACGTGGGTCCTGGTCCTGTCGATGGCCGGGCCGCTGCTGTACGCCGCGTGGTTCGTCGGCGCGGAGAGCGAGCAGCGGCGGAAGGCGAACGTCCGGCTGGAGGCCGCACTCGAGGAGAACGCCGACCTGCACGCGCGGTTGGTCACCCAAGCGCGGGAAGCCGGTGTGCTCGACGAACGGCAGCGGATGGCCCGCGAAATCCACGACACCCTCGCGCAGGGCCTGACCGGGATCGTCACGCAGCTGCAGGCCGCCGACGGCCCCGACCGGGAGCGGCGGCTGGAACAGGTTCGAGTGCTTGCCCGGGAGAGTCTCGGCGAAGCGCGTCGCGCGGTGCAGGCACTTCGGCCGGAACCCCTGGACGCGGCCCAGCTGCCGGAAGCGCTTTCCCGGCTGGCCCGGCGGGTCTCCGAGACGTCCGGAGTGGCCGTCCGCGTGGAGACGACCGGGGACGCCCGGCCGCTGCTGCCGGATCTGGAGGAGACGCTCTACCGCGTCGCGCAGGAGGCGTTGGCGAACGCGGAGAAGCACGCGAAGGCGTCCCGGATCGGGGTGACGCTGTCCTATGCGGACGATCTGGTGCTGCTCGACGTCGTCGACGACGGCATCGGCTTCCGGCCCGGCGACCGCGGCGACGGCACGGGATTCGGCCTGGAGGCGATGCGGCAACGCGTCCGGCGGGTCGCGGGGACGCTGTCGATCGAGAGCGCGCCCGGCGGCGGAACGGCCGTGAACGCCCAGGTCCCGGCGCTCTGAGATTGCTCCGTTCGGCGGGCAACCGGTTCCCCGTCTCGGACGTGGAGAGCGTGCAGGTCGGGGGAAAGGGGACATGATGAAGAAAACGTGGTTGCGGGCGGGGGTGCTCGCCACCGTGGCGATCGCCGTCACCGCACTGGGGGTTCCGGCGGCGCAGGCCCAGGCCGTGCGGCTCTCGTGGAAACCGACAGTCCTGCCGTTGCCGGCCGGGGCGAGCCCACTGGGGCACGGGTACCTGAACGGTTCGGACGGCCACGGCGAGTACACGGGCTCGTTCATCGTCGACGACAAGCTCCAGGTCGTGAGCTGGCGTGGCGGCGAGCCGGTGCTGCGCGGCGTGCCGGAGGGCTACGAGTGGGCGATGGTCGCGGGGGAGGACAGCGCGGGGCGGGTGTACGGCGACGCGCTCGACTACGACTCTGACAACGACCGCTCGTTCGTCCTCGACGCCACCGGCTTCCACCTGCGCGAGAACCCGGCAGGCTTCCGGAGCTTCCAGGTGCGTGCGGTCAACAAGCGGGGTGACGTGGTGGCCCTGCTGCTCAGCGACGACCCGGCCGCCAGCGCGCCGGCCGTCTGGCCCGCCGGTGCCACGGCGCCGACGATCCTGTCGTTCCCGCCCGGCACCAACAACGTGATCGACATCGACGACGACGGCGCGATCCTGTTCTCCAGCTTCGAGCGCGACGTCGTCTGGAAGAACGGCGTGAGCCGGCCGCTGGCCGACATCGCCGGCTTCTCGAACCCGCACGGCTCGGCGATCCGCAACGGCATCGTCGTCGGGTGGGCGTCGAACGCCAACGCCTCGCAGGCGGTGCGGTGGACGACCCCGGAGAAGGCCACGCCGCTCTCCGGCAGCGACTACGCCATCGACATGAACGTGGGCGGCCTGACGGCCGGGCTGGCGCCGGTCCCGGGTTCGTTCCGAGGCAAGCCGATCGCGTGGCGCGGCACTACGCCGGCCGGCGAGCTGAAGCAGCCCGGCACCTACACCGGCTACCAGCCCACCCACGTCAGCGACGACGGGACGTTCGCGGGGATCGCGTCGAACGGCGCGCTCGACGAGGGCGGGGTACCCGTGATCTGGCGCTTGACCCCATGACGCGGCCTTGACCGAGCGGGCCGGGAGCGAGGTGCTCCCGGCCCGTTTCTAAACCGTTCCCGGGGTTCACGCGTGCTGGCGTCGAACAGGGGAGGAACGGATGGGATTCAGAACCAAGGCGCTCGCCGTCGCCGCGGCGGCGCTGCTCACCACCACGCTCGTGCAGCCCGCGCAGGCCGCCCTCGGCCACTGGGAAGCCGGGTTCCTGGCCACACCCGAGGGGTACCCGGACGCGACCGGCTGGGTCCGCGGGACCGACAGCCACGGCGGGTACGCCGGGAACCTCGTGCTGGGCGAGGAGTCCGCGTTCGTGACGTGGTCGCAGGGGCGGCCGGTCGTGCACCCGGTGCCGGAAGGCTGGTCGCGGTTCACGGTCGCCGACGAGAACTCCGCCGGAACAGTGCTCGGGGACACGACCGACGCCGGTTCCCAGCGCCAGGTGGCGTTGTTCGACCACGGCACGTTCCGGCTGCTGCCGCGGCCGGTGGACCGGCCGTTCGTGACCTCGGTGGCGCTGAACGAGCGCGGGGACGTCATCGCGAAGGCGTCGGCTTGGGACGGCAGTGACCCGGCGGTGCTGCTCTGGCGCGCCGCCGACCGGGAGCACGCGGTGGTGATCACCGGGCAGCCGTACCTGGACCCCGCGGACATCGACGACGACGGCACCATCCTGGTGAACTCGTTCCCCAACGCGTTCCTCTGGAGCGACGGCGAGTTCCGGCAGCTCACCGCTCCGCCGGAGGCCGCGTACCTCCACGTCCAGGCCATCCGGAACGGGCAGGTCGCCGGCCAGTACGGCGAGTCCGACCAGCTCCACGGCGAAGCCGTGGTGTGGCGCTCCGCCGACCGGCCGTCGGTGCTGCCCGCGTCCCACGCGGCGTTCGGGATCAACCGGTACGGCCTGGTCGTCGGCACCGGCCCGATGCCCGACCCGTTCGGCCCGCCGCCGCCCCTGTCGACCTGGCTCGCCGGCCGGGCGATGGGCCCGCTTCCGCTGGCCGGCTACGCCGACGGCTACGCGGAGACGGCGGGCGACGACGGCACGATCGCGGGTCAGGTGGCCGGCTTCAACCCGAGCGGCTACGGCGGCCGCCCGGTCGTGTGGCGCTACTCGCTGCGCTGACGGCCAGGCCGGGAGCGGCGCGTTCCCGGCCTGGCTAGGCTGGGCGGAGTGGAACCGGTGGAGATCAACGCGGGCACGTACTACCTGCGCCAGCTGCGCGCCGACCGGCACATCGACGATCGTCAGGTGCTGATCGAGGCGTTCGCCGACCCGACGCACCGCAAGTACGTGCTGAATTACCGCCTGCGCACCCTCGACGAGGCAACGGAGTACGTGGCGCTCAGAGCGGCCCAATGGGCGGGCGACGAGCGCTGTTCGTGGGCGATAGCGGAGCCGACCTCGGGCCGGTTGCTGGGTGAAGTGGGGTTGCGCGAGCTGGACCTTTCTTCGAACTACGCCGAGGCGACGATCTGGGTCCACCCGACCGAGCGAGGCAAGGGCATCGCGACAACGGCGTTGAGCGCGGCCTTGCGCTTCGGCTTCGGCGGCTTGGAGCTGGCCGAGGTGAGCTACCGCTACGAGGAGAGCAACACGGCCTCGGCGATCGTGGCGGAGCGCTGCGGGTTCACGTTGGTCGGCCCGGAAGCGGAGCGGGCGCCCACGGGTGAGCGCCTGATCCGCTGGCACCGGACCTCCTGACGCCCCTCAGCTCACCGGCTCCACGATGCCCGCCCGGGCCTCCGGGGCCGCCGACCTCAGCGCGTCCGCCGCCTCGTCGCTCGGCTGGGATTGGGACTCCCTCTCGGCCTCCACCCGGGCGTTGTAGACCTCGATCTCCCGCTTCACCGTTTCGGGTGACCAGCCGAGGACCTCGCCGACCAGGGTCGCCACCTGCTCCGCGCAGTCGACGCCGCGGTGGGCGTACTCGATCGAAATACGCGTGCGGCGGGCCAGGATGTCCTCCAGGTGCAGCGCCCCCTCGTGCGAAGCCGCGTACACCACCTCGACGCCCAGGTAGTCCGGTGCGTGCTCGATCGGCTTCAGCAGCTCCGGGCGGCCGTTCGCCGCCGCCAGGACCTCGTGGACCAGCGAGCCGTAGCGGTCCAGCAGGTGCCTCACCCGGTAGGGGTGCAAGCCGTGCTCGGCGGCCAGGTGGTCGGCCTGGTTGACCAGCGCGTGGTAGCCGTCCGCGCCGATCAGCGGGACCTTGTCCGTGATCGACGGCTGCGAACGGCCCGGCAGATCCACCGCCGCCGCGTCGACGGCGTCCGCCGCCATCACCCGGTACGTCGTGTACTTGCCGCCCGCGATCGCGACCAGGCCCGGTGCCACCCGCGCCACCGCGTGCTCGCGCGAAAGCTTCGAAGTCTCTTCGCTCTCCCCCGCCAGCAACGGGCGAAGGCCCGCGTACACGCCTTCGATGTCGTCGTGCGTCAGCGGCGTCGCCAGGACGCTGTTGACGTGCTCGAGGAGGTAGTCGATGTCGTGCTTCGTCGCCGCCGGGTGCGCCAGGTCGAGGTTCCAGTCGGTGTCGGTCGTCCCCACGATCCAGTGATTCCGCCACGGGATCACGAACAGCACCGACTTCTCGGTGCGCAGGATCATCCCCGACTCCGAGACGATCCGGTCGCGCGGCACGACGATGTGCACGCCCTTGCTCGCGCGCACCCGAAACCGCCCGCGACCACCGGAAAGCCGTTGCAGCTCGTCGGTCCACACGCCGGTGCAGTTGATCACCGCGGCCGCCGAAATCTCCGTCTCGCGCCCGTCCTCGACGTCGCGCACGCGCACGCCGGACACCCGGTCGGCCTCGCGCAGGAACCCGACGACCTGGGTCGACGTCCGCACGACCGCGCCGTAGTGCGCCGCGGTCCGCGCCACCGTCATCGTGTGGCGGGCGTCGTCGGACTGCGCGTCGTAATAGCGGATCCCGCCGATCAGCGCGGACCGCTTGAGCGCCGGCACCATCCGCAGCGCGCCCGCACGGGTGAGGTGCTTCTGGCCCGGGACGCTGCGGGCGCCACCCATCGTGTCGTACATCAGCAGGCCGGCGGCGGTGTACGGCCGTTCCCACACGCGGCGGGTCAGCGGGTAGAGGAAGCTGACCGGCTTGACCAGGTGCGGCGCGATGGTCGTCAGCATCAGCTCACGTTCGCGCAGCGCTTCCCTGACCAGGCCGAACTCGAGCTGTTCCAGGTAGCGCAGGCCGCCGTGAAAAAGTTTGCTCGACCGGCTCGACGTCCCCGAAGCGAGGTCGCGGGCTTCGACGAGGGCGACCCGCAGCCCGCGCGTCGCGGCGTCCAGCGCCGTGCCCGCGCCCACCACGCCGCCGCCGATGACGACGACGTCGAAGGTCTCGTTGCCGAGCCGCTGCCAGGTCTCTTCCCGCTTGGCCGGGCCCAGTCGAGCCGGGTTGGTCTCCGCTGCGTGCTGCGCCACGTGACATTCCTCCTCGTGCCGGCGAGGGTTCCAGCATCGCACGACCTGGTGATCCTCCGCCCGTCCACGGATGACACGTGTGGCGTAACCCTCCGCGATCTTGAAAAGATTCCGCTACCCGGTGCTTGGAATCCGCTTCTACGCCCCGGTAACGTCGCGCGAACGTGGGTCGGCAACGGTGCCGTGGCACGCCGTGATCGACCCTGCGCAGAGTGTCCAGTGTGGAGGTGCAGCGGTGAGTGCTGGGGCAATAATCGTCTGGGAACTATTGGGAACGGCCGCGCTGATCCTGCTCGGCAACGGTGTGGTCGCGAACCACGTGCTCCGCAAAACCAACGGGAACAACGGCGGAATCCTCTTCATCAACTTCGGGTGGGCGTTCGCCGTCTTCACCGGCGCCAGCATCGCCGCGCCCAGCGGCGCTCACCTCAACCCGGCGGTGACCCTCGGGCTCGCCATCGCCGACAAGACCCCATGGGCCGACGTCCCGTTCTACTTCATCGGGCAGATGGCCGGCGCCATCATCGGCGCCATGCTGTGCTGGGCGACCTACAAGCTCCAGTTCGACGACCACCCCGAGCCCGAGAACACGCTCGGCATCTTCTCCACCGCGCCGCAGATCCCGAACACCGCCTGGAACCTCGTCACCGAGGTCATCGGCACCTTCGTCCTGGTGGCGTGGATCCTGCTCAGCCCGGTCGTCACCGTCGGCGACGGCGGCACCCCGAACTTCGGCAACTCAGCGCTGGGCTACGCGGGCGTCTCGTTCGTCGTCCTCGTGATCGGTACTTCTCTCGGTGGCCCGACGGGGTACGCCATCAACCCGGCACGTGACCTCGGCCCCCGGATCGCGTACGCGTTCCTGATGCCGATCCGCAACAAGGCGAACGCCAACTGGGGCTACTCGTGGATCCCGGTCGTCGGCCCGCTGGTCGGTGGCGCGATCGCCGCGCTCCTGTACCTCGTCGTGCACAACCTGACCTGATCGCCGAACCTTCCGAATTCCTGGAGCACACATGACTTCGTACGTAGCCGCGATCGACCAGGGCACCACGTCGACCCGGTGCATGATCTTCAACCACGAAGGCCGCGTCGTCTCGGTCGACCAGCGCGAGCACGAGCAGATCTTCCCGAAGGCCGGCTGGGTCGAGCACAACGCCGAGGAGATCTGGGAGAACACGCGCCGGGTCGCCGCGGGCGCACTGGCCAAGGCCGACCTGACCGCGGCCGACATCGCCGCCGTCGGCATCACCAACCAGCGCGAGACCGCGTTGGTCTGGGACAAGTCGACCGGCAAGCCGGTGTACAACGCGATCGTCTGGCAGGACACCCGCACCGACCGGATCGTCACCGAGCTCGGCAACCTCGGCGGCGGCCAGGAGCGCTACCGCGAAAAGGTCGGCCTCCCCCTCGCGACGTACTTCTCGGGGCCGAAGATCAAGTGGATCCTCGACAACGTCGAAGGCGCGCGCGCGAAGGCCGAAGCCGGTGACCTGATCTTCGGCAACATGGACACCTGGGTGCTGTGGAACATGACCGGCGGGGCCGACGGCGGCGTGCACGTCACCGACCCGACCAACGCCTCGCGCACCATGCTGATGGACCTCGACACCCTGCAGTGGGACGCCGAAATCGCCAGCGAAATGGGCATCCCCCTTTCGATGCTGCCGGAGATCCGCTCGTCGTCCGAGGAGTACGGCAAGGTCCGCGAGAAGGGCGCGCTCGCCGGCGTGCCGATCGCGGGCATCCTGGGCGACCAGCAGGCCGCGACGTTCGGCCAGGCCTGCCTTTCGCCCGGCGAGGCCAAGAACACCTACGGCACCGGCAACTTCATGCTGCTCAACACCGGTACCGAAAAGGTGATGTCGCAGAACGGGCTGCTCACCACGGTCTGCTACAAGATCGGCACGAACGACACGATCTACGCGCTGGAAGGCTCCATCGCGGTGACCGGTTCGCTGGTGCAGTGGCTGCGCGACAACCTCGGCATGATCGCCACCGCGGCCGAGATCGAAGACCACGCGCGCAGCGTCGAGGACAACGGCGGCGCGTACTTCGTCCCGGCGTTTTCGGGTCTGTTCGCTCCTTACTGGCGGTCCGACGCCCGCGGCGCGATCGTCGGGCTCACCCGGTTCGTCAACAAGGGCCACCTGGCTCGCGCGGTGCTGGAGGCGACCGCCTTCCAGACCCGCGAGGTGCTCGAAGCGATGAACGCCGACTCGGGTGTCCCGCTGAAGGCGCTCAAGGTGGACGGCGGGATGGTCGTCAACGAGCTGCTGATGCAGTTCCAGGCCGACATCCTCGGCGTGCCGGTGATCCGCCCGGTGGTCAACGAGACGACCGCGCTGGGTGCCGCGTACGCCGCCGGCCTGGCGGTCGGGTTCTGGAAGTCCGAAGACGACATCCGCACGAACTGGGCCCAGGACAAGCAGTGGGACCCGGCGATGGACGACGCCCGCCGCGACCGCGAGTTCCGCAACTGGAAGAAGGCCGTGACGAAGACCTTCGACTGGGTCGACGACGAGGACTGACCGGTCAGGGCCGGGGGCACCCGGTGCCCTCGGCCCGCACCGTCAGTCTTCCCAGCCCTCCGGCTTGCCGGACTGCTCGTTGGGCGCCACGACCAGGAACGTCACCCCCTGATCGTCCGCGATCCGCACCTGCCTGCCGTACGGCGAGTCGAACGGGGTACCCAGCGCCTGACCGCCCAGCTCGACCGCCTTGGCCGCGCTCGCGTCGGCGTCCGCCACCGAGAAGTACGCGGACCAGTGCGACGGCACGTCCGCCGGCACCGAGTCCGGCAGCGCGCCGACGCCGCCGACCGGGCGGCCGTCGAGCAGCAGCACCGCGTACGTGAAGTCGTCGTTCGACAGGTCCTGGAAGCCGTAGCCGAAGACCTGCTCGTAGAACGCCTTCGCCGCCGGGTAGTCCCGGCTCATGCACTCGTTCCAGGCCATCGTGCCCGGGGCCGCCGTCACCTGCGTGCCCGTGTGGTTGCCGGGCTCCCACAGACCGAAGGCCGCGCCGCCGGCGTCGACCGCGACGGCCATCCGGCCTTCCTGCATCACGTCCATCACCGGCACGACGATCTGGCCGCCGGCCTCGGTGATCGCCGTCGCCGTCTTGTCCACATCGGACACCGAGAGGTAGGTGGTCCACACCGCGGGCATCTCCTGGCCGGGCGGGGTCTGGCCGATCCCGGCGACCGGACGGCCGGCCACCATGGCCATGCCGTAGAAACCGGTCTCCTCACCGCCCGTCTGCACGTCCCAGCCGAACAGGCCGCTGTAGAAGGCCACCGCCTTCGCCTGGTCGGGCACCATCAGGTCCACCCAGCTGGGTGTCCCCTCGGGCCATGGTTCGTCGCGGAACAACATTTCGGCTCCCTACCCTCGTCAGCGCCGCCTCGGGTGACGGCCGACACAGTCTTGCACCGGCCACCGACAAAAACCGGTGCCGAACGGCCCCCACCACGGAACCGGCCCGATCGGGGACGGTCGGTGAGCGCGGCTCCCGTCAGTCGTCCCAGCCCCGTGGCTTGCCGGACCGCGCGGTCGGCGCGATGACGAAGAACGGCACGCCCTGGTCGTCGGCGAGCAGCACGTGCCTGCCCTCCGGCGAGTCGTACGGCTCGCTCAGGATCCGGCCGCCGAGCTCGACCGCCCGGGCCGCGCTCGCGTCGGCGTCCGCCACCCAGAAGTACACCCGCCAGCTCGACGGCACCTCCGCGGGCAACGCACCGATCGCCCCGACGGGCCGGCCGCTCGCCAGCAGCGCTTTGTACGTCGAGTCGCCGCTGGTCTCGTCTTCGAAGCCGTAGCCGAACACCCGTTCGTAGAACGCTTCGGCCACCGGGTAGTCCCGGCTCATGCACTCGTTCCAGGCCAGCGCGCCCGGCCCCGCCATGACCTGCGTGCCCTGGTGGCCACCGGGCTCCCAGAGGCCGAAGGTCGCACCGCCCGGGTCGACCGCGATGGCCAGCCGGCCCTGCTCCGGCACGGTCGTCACCGGCACGACGACCTGACCGCCCGCTTCGCCGATCGCCGCCACCGTTTTGTCCGCATCGGACACGGACAGGTAGGTCGTCCAGACCGCGGGCAACTCCTGACCTGGTGGAGCCTGGCCGATCCCGGCGACCGGACGGCCCCGCAGCGTC
This sequence comes from Amycolatopsis ponsaeliensis, assembly GCF_030182635.1. Taxonomy (NCBI): domain Bacteria; kingdom Bacillati; phylum Actinomycetota; class Actinomycetes; order Pseudonocardiales; family Pseudonocardiaceae; genus Amycolatopsis; species Amycolatopsis ponsaeliensis. The sequence continues at coordinate 83,205 of NZ_JAPZLD010000041.1, read as the reverse complement.
GCCATGCCGTAGGAGCCGGTGTCTTCACCGCCCGGCCGCACGTCCCAGCCGAGCAGGCCACGGTAGAAGGCGACCGCCTTCGCCTGGTCGGGCACCATCAGGTCCACCCAGCTGGGTGTCCCTTCGGGCCACGGCTCGTCCCGGAACAGCATGTCGGCTCCCCACCCCTCGTCGGCACCGTCTCGGTGACGGCCGGCTCAGTGAAGCAGGGGGGTCCGACAAAAACGGAAAATCAGCTCTGGACCAGGCGGGCGTAGACGACGATGTTGTCGACGTAGTTGTGCGCGCTCCGGTCGAAGACGCCGCCGCAGGTGATCAGCCGCAGCTCGGGGCCGGCCGTGTCGTCGTACACGCCTTCCTTTTCGAAGTCCTGCTTCGGCACCTGGTGCACCTTCGTCACCTCGAAGAGCGCCGTCGTCCCGTCCGCGCGCGCGACCGAGACGCGGTCGCCGGCGGCCAGCTCCTTGAGCCGGTAGAAGATGCCCTTCTGGTGGTTGCCGTCGACGTGCCCCAGGACGACGGCCGGGCCGACCTCACCCGGCGTCGGCGCGTAGGTGTACCAGCCCGCCTGCAGCGGCGTGGTCACCGGCGGCACCTGGATGGTGTTGTCCGCGTTGACACCCAGCGGGACCAGCGACGAGTGCGCGCCGATCTTCGGGATGTCGATCGAGACCGGATCGGACTTCGGCAGCGCGGCGACGGCGTCGGCGGCCTGCGCACCGCCAGTGGGCGCCGGGTCCACCGCGACCGGCTGCGCGGGCGGCGGCTGCGCGGTCGACGGCTCTGGCCCGCCGCCGAGCGTCAGCGCCAGCACCACCAGCGCGGCCAGCAACGCCACGACCAGGGAGATCAGGTAACCCCGCCTGCTGGTGATCCTCGTGGTCATGTGCTCCCCCCTCTCGCGGGTTTACACGTCTGGGCGGCCCGATCGGTTGGGCCGCCCAGACGCTACCCCGCTCCCCCTCGGGAGATCAGCGGCGCCGAGCCCGCCGGGCCAGCACGAGACCGCTGCCGCCGAGCGCGAGCACGCCCATGGCGGCCGCGGCCCCGAGCGGCGTGCCGGAGTCGTCGACCGGGCCGTCGGTGCCGCCGGTCTGCGGCGCGCCCGCCGGCACCTTGGTGACCTGCTTGGTGCCCGGCGTCTTGGCAACCACGCGGTCCACGACGAACGGCACGTCGACGAAGGTGTCGGGACGGCCGTCCCGGGGGTGGCAGCGCAGGTTGACCGGGTACTCGCCGGCGCGGACGTCGCGCACGACCCCGGTGTAGGCCCGCACCGAGCCCTTCGGATCGGCGTCCGCGAAGGCGTCGACCGCCCTGGAGGTGACGTAAGCCTCGCCCTCGCAGCCGACGGTGATCCGCACCTCCGCGCCGGGCACTCCGTGGCCCGGGGTGACGGTGAGCTTGGGCGCGGCCGGCTTGGCGGTGGTGGTGGTGCTCGGAGTGGGCGTCGCGCTCGTCGAAGTGCTCGCGAGCGCCGCGCCGGGCGCGACGACGAGGAAGGCCGCGGCGACACCCGCGACGACAGCGGTGTTCTTCATTCTTTTCTCCCCTGCGAAATCTGCGAACAAAGCAAGTACCCGGACACCGGTCGCAGTTCCCCCTGCCTCGGCTTCGTCCGCTTGCTTATGTACTCCAAGACGTCTCCACCTGCGGAAGGTTGCGCTCGCAGGTCACGAATACGTCGCGAAATCGCGCTTCGGGAACCCAAGAAAAAACCACCCCGGAGCGTGGCTCCGAGGTGGTTTCGCGGATTGCGGGTTCAGCCGGCCATGCTGCCGTCGCCCGCTTTCGCGGCGCCGGAGGGCACCTTTGAAACCTGCGGCGCGGGCACGGTGAACTGCGTGCGGTACGTCTGGTCGCCGCAGGTCACGGTCAGCGGGTACGTCCCGGCCTGGGTACCCGGCTTGAGCGCGGCGTCGGCGCTGATGTTCGCGTCGGCGCCCATGAACGGGCCCGGGGTGTAGTTGGAGAAGGTCAGCGCCGGCGAGGAGAACGCCGGCGAAGCGCCTTCGCACTTGGCCAGCGCGACGTTCGGCGCGTCGCGGACGTACTTGTCGACCAGCGACTGGTTGATCGCGGTGTTGACGTTGAGCTGGACGCTGCCCTTCGCCGGCGCGGCGCTCGGCGTCGGACTGGGACTCTGCTGCTGCGCTTGCGCCGGCCCTGCCAGCATCGTCGCCCCGATCACCGCTGCCACAACGAAAACCACCGTCTTGCGCACCTTCGCACCCTTCGCGTCCTTCAGCCGTACAACCGACAAGACGCGACGGGATACGGCGGGGTTGCGTGCTTTCTCAGTCGAGATCGTCGTGACGCATGAGCTGGCGCCCGGCCTCGGTGATCGAGCCCGACAGCGACGGGTACACCGAAAATGTCAGTGCCAGGTGGTCCACTGTGAGCTGGTTCTGGACGGCGAGCGCGATGGGAAGGATGAGCTCGCTCGCCTGCGGCGCCACGACGACTCCACCGACGACCACGCCGGTGGCGGGGCGGCAGAACAGCTTCACGAAGCCTCGGCGGAGGCCCTCCATCTTCGCGCGCGCGTTGGTGGCCAGGGGCAGCATGATGGTGCGCGCGGGCACCTCGCCGGAGTCGATCGCCTGCTGGCTGATGCCGACGGTGGCGATCTCCGGGTGGGTGAACACGTTGGCGGCGACGGTCTTGAGCTTGATCGGCGCGACGCCCTCGCCCAGCGCGTGCCACATCGCGATGCGGCCCTGCATGCTCGCCACCGAGGCCAGCATGAGCAAGCCGGTGCAGTCACCGGCGGCGTAGATCCCCGGAACGGAGGTGCGCGAAACGCGGTCGACGGTGATGAAACCGCCGGGGCCGGGCGAGATGCCGACCTTGTCGAGGCCGATGTCCTTGGTGTTCGGGACCGACCCGACGGTCATCAGCGCGTGGCTGGCTTCGATCACGCGGCCGTCGGCGAGGAAGATCTCGACGCCCTTTTCGGTGCGCTCGACGCGGTCGGCGCGCGCCTGCTTCGCGACGGTCGTGCCGCGCTGCGAGAAGACCTCTTCGAGCACCGCGGCGGCGTCGGCGTCCTCGTGCGGGAGGACGCGGTCGCGGCTGGAGACGACGGTGACCTTGACGCCCATCTCGGTGTAGGCGGACGCGAACTCGGCGCCGGTGACGCCCGAGCCGATCACGGCGAGGTGCTCGGGCAGCTCATCGAGCTCGTAGAGCTGACGCCAGTCGAGGATGCGCTCGCCGTCGGGGACGGCGCCGGGCAGGACGCGCGGGGTGGCGCCGGTGGCGATCAGGACGACGTCGGCGGGCAGCTTCTCGGTGCCCTCGGACGTGGTCACGGCGACCTTGTGGGTCGCGAGGCCGGGCTCTTCGTCGCAGAAGCGGGCTTCGCCGACGATGACGCGGACGCCTTCGCGCTGGACGCGGGCGCGGATGTCGGCGGACTGCGCGAGCGCGAGGCCCTTCACCCGGCCGTGGACGGTCGGGAGGTCGATGCTCGTGTCGGCCATGTCGGTGTTGATGCCGAGCTCACTGAGGTCGTGCATCTTCGCCAGCGCGCCCGAACTCGCGATGAACGTCTTCGACGGGACGCAGTCGTAGAGGACGCACGCGCCACCCAGGCCGTCCCGCTCGACGATCGTGACGTCGGCCCCGTGCTGGGCTGCGACCAGCGCGGCTTCGTAGCCGGCCGGGCCCCCGCCCATGATCACGATCCTGGTCACCTGGGTCCTCCTCGGAGTGCGTGCGTGCGGTGCTCTCACCGTACGCGGCGGAGGTGACCGGACACTGAAGTGGGCGAACACGGCGAGTGCGTCCACTCGGGTCAGCGCGGGGTCGCTACGCTGTCGGCGTGCCGTTGTATGCCGCGTACGGATCGAACATGGAGCCCGCCCAGATGCTGGAGCGCGCGCCGCACTCTCCGATGGCCGGCAGCGGCTGGCTGGAGGGGTGGCGCCTGACCTTCGGCGGCGAGGACCTCGGCTGGGAAGGTGCCCTGGCGACGATCGTCGAGGACCCGGGTTCCCGGGTCTTCGTCGTGTTGTACGACGTGACGTCGCTGGACGAGACGGGCCTGGACCGCTGGGAAGGCGGCGAGCTGGGAATCCATAGCAAAATCCGCCTCCGGGTCCAAACGATGGACGGCTCGACGCTGGCCTGGCTGTACGTCCTGGACGCGTACGAGGGCGGCTTGCCTTCAGCGCGTTACCTGGGCGTACTGGCGGATGCCGCCGAGGCCGCCGGCGCTCCCGCCGACTACGTCGACGACTTACGCACCCGCCCCTGCTCCGGCATCACCGGCTAACGAGTTCCGGCTCCAATCACGCGAGTTACGTCCCCAATCACGCAGGTGACGGGCCTGATCACGCGAGTTACGCCGCTCGTCGCGCGAAGCATGTCTCCAGTTCAGCGAGCACCCGACTCGGGTCCCGGAGATCGGCCGCGGTCGCCCGGATCGTGACCCATCCCCGGCCGGCCAACCGCCGGTCGCGTTCGGCATCCCGCTCCAGCCGGTCCTCGTGAGCCACGAAGCCGTCGTACTCCAGCGCGATGCGGAGCGCCGGCCACGCGATGTCGAGCACGTACAACTTGCGGCCGTCGATGGCGGTGATCTCGAACTGCGCCTCCGGCACTGGGAACCCGGCCTCGACCACGACGAGCCGGAGGACGCTCTCCGGCGGCGATTCGGCCTTGCCTGTGGCGAGTGCCAAGAGCATCTGCGCCCTGTGGATACCTCGCTTGCTCCGACGGTCCAAAACCCGGTCACGGACGTTGTCGCGAAGCCTCTGGCAGTGGTCGGCCGAGAGCCCGCACATGGCCTGTTCGAGCGCGGCGAAGGCCGTTCGCTTGTCGCCGTCGCAGAGGAAATCGGCGAGGGCGAGGTCGAGCGAGAAGGCCGTGAGGCCGTCGAGTTCGACCACGTCGAAATCCGTGAATTCGGCTCGGTGGATGACCAACCCGGGCCTCGACTCCACCCGCCGAGCATAGGGCACGGTGAGGTGCACAGCGGTGTCGTCGATCGCCGAAATCCCATGCAGAGCAAGGGAAGTTGCGCCGGACAGAGCGGCAGGCGGACCTACGGCAATCAATGCGGCCTGGGCCCGCGTCGCAAGATTGAGCGCATCCGCCGCGTGGATGACCACGCCGCGCCACGGCTGCGCGAGCACGCCGGTCGCCAGCCCTTCGAGCACCGCTCGCCGTCCCAAGACCTTGTCAGCCTCGCGGCGTGAGACGGCTCCGTGTCGTCCTCCCCAAGTGATCACATCAACGAGAATGAGGCCCTTCGCCGATCATGGGAAGGGCCTCATTCTCGAACTGTGGATAACTCGGTCAGCCTGTGGACAACTTGTGTGCGTAACTCCGAACTCGCGTGCTTGAGGACGGAACTCGCGTGACTGGAGCCGGAACTCGTCAGGCGAGGGTGGTTAGGGCTGTGTGGACCAGGGTTCGGACTCCGCAGAGCAGGGCTCGCTCGTCGAGGATGAACGTGGGGCGGTGGATGTCGGACTGGGGTTCGGGCGAACCGGGCCAAACGCCCAAACGGGCGAAAGCTCCCTGGACGTGCTCCAGGTACCAGCCGAAGTCCTCGCCACCCGAGGACTGCTCTGTCGAGGCCACCGCGCCTTCGCCCAGGGCCGCGTCGACACCCGCGCGCATCAGGGCCGTCGACTCCGCGTCGGACACCACCGGCGGGACGCCTCGGCGGTAGTCCAGTGAGAAGCCCACCCCCGTCGGCGCCAGCAGGGACTCCACCGACGACGCCACCAGCGGCTCCAGCGACGTCCAGACCTCGTGGTCGGCCGTGCGCAGCGTGCCGCGCAGGACGCCGTCCTGCGGGACCGCGTTGGCCGCCTGGCCCGCGTGGACCGCGCCCCACACCAGCACCGTGCCGGAGCGCGGGTCGACGCGGCGGGAGAGCACCGCGGGCAGGGACGTGATCACCGTGCCCAGCGCGTGGACCAGGTCGGCCGTCAGGTGCGGGCGGGACGTGTGCCCGCCCGGCGACGTCAGCCGCAGCTCGATCAGGTCCGCCGCCGACGTCAGCGCGCCGACGCGCATCCCGACGCGGCCCACCTCGAGGCGCGGGTCCACGTGCAGGCCGTAGATCCGCTCGACGCCGTCCAGCGCGCCCGCCGCGATCATGTCCAGCGCGCCGCCGGGCATGACCTCCTCGGCGGCCTGGAAGATCAGCCGGACGCGGCCGGGCAGCTCCGGCGCGCCGGCCAGCGCGCGGGCCGCGCCCAGCAGGATCGCCGTGTGGGCGTCGTGGCCGCACATGTGGGCCGCGCCCTCGACGGTCGACGCGTAGGGCAGCCCGGTCGCCTCGGTGAGCGGCAGGGCGTCCATGTCCGCGCGCAGCGCCACGCACCGCTCGCCGCTGCCGATGTCGCAGACGACGCCGGTGCCGCCGGGCAGCACCCACGGCTTGAGCCCGACGGAACGCAGCAGCGTGACGACCAGTTCCGTCGTCGCGAACTCGTGCCGTGACAGCTCCGGGTGCGCGTGGATGTGCCGGCGCCAGGCGAGTACGTCGGTCGCGTTGGCGCGCAGCCAGTCGTCGAGCCAGAACGGGCCACGGCCCGCACCAAGGTCCTCCACGGGAGCCATGCTTACGCCAGCTTCGGAAATGAGCGCTTCGGACCCCTCCATGGGGTTGATGATGCGCCCGTGGGGGTCGCCTGGAACGTCCGGTCGTGAGTCGAGCACCGTCACGCCGCACCTCCTCCCGCAACACGGGTAACCCGGGCAGCGGCTGGGGTCACGCAACGTGCCGATCGATCTGTCGTACGCATTTGCAGACGATCGTGCACCATGCAGGCGGCAACGCGCGCCTCGAAAACCGCCGTCCTAGATGGCCGGTACCGGATCTGCGTTGAACGGCGTGCAGTAGTTCGGCAAAGCCGAAGGCCTCAGGAGCTCTTGGCTTTCTTCGAACGGACTCGCCTGCCCCAGATGACGATGCCGAGCAGTGCCACCGCGACCACGCCCGCGATCAGCTTGTTCTTGGTCTTTTCGGTGTTCGCCTTGTCCGTCTGGGCCGGATCGAGGACCGGGCCCGGCGGTTGCGTCTGCGCCGGGACCAGCGCGACGGGCGCGTGCGCCACCGCCACCGTCACGGCAGCCGGTCGCACCGGTTCGGCGGACGCCGGCGACGCGGTGAACACGACCGCGCCCAGCACCCCGGCCAGGACCAGAACCCGCAGTTTCGCCATGTCATCCCTTCGCCACCACCAGGCATTCTCCCCGCGGAACGCCGGTGCGTCAGCCACCACGCGGTGGACCGAACGCGTCGAGGATCCGCTGAGCACCGAGGGTAGCCGTCAGCTCACCGTCCCGCACCGCCCGCTCGACGTCGGGAACGACCGTTCGCACGTCCGGATGTGCCGCCAGGCGACTCAGCAGCTGTTCGCGCACCATCGCCCACGTCCAGTCGACCTGTTGCCGGCGACGCCGCTCGTCGAGCTCGCCGGACGCCGTGAGCGTGTCGCGGTGCTTCTCGATCGCGCCCCAGACCTCGTCCAGCCGCAGGTTGTGCAGGCCGCTGCAGGTCAGCACGGGCGGCGTCCACGACGCTTCGGGCCCGTAGATCATCCGCAACGCGCCCGAGAGCTCCCGCGCCGCGCGGCGAGCGTCCCGCTCGTGGTCGCCGTCGGCCTTGTTGACGGCGATGACGTCGGCGAGCTCCAGCACGCCCTTCTTGATGCCCTGGAGCTGGTCACCCGTGCGCGCGAGCGTCAAGAAGAGAAAGCAGTCGACCATGTTCGCGACGGTCACTTCGGACTGTCCAACCCCGACGGTCTCGACCAGCACGGTGTCGTAACCGGCGGCTTCCATCAGCACGATCGTCTCGCGCGTCGCCCGCGCGACGCCGCCCAGCGTCCCCGACGTCGGCGACGGACGGATGAACGCCCGTTCGTCGACCGCCAGGCGCGCCATCCGGGTCTTGTCGCCGAGGATCGACCCGCCGGTGCGCGTCGACGACGGGTCGACCGCCAGCACGGCGACGCGGTGCCCGGCCGAAGTCAGGTCGGTGCCCAGCTGGTCGATGAATGTCGACTTGCCGACACCGGGTACGCCCGTGATGCCGATCCGCCGCGCGCCACCGGCCGAGGGCAGCAGCTCGACCAAAAGCTCCTGCGCCAACGCCCGGTGGTCCTCCCGCTGCGACTCGACCAGCGTGATCGCCTTCGACAGCGTCCCGCGGTCCCCCGCCAGCACGCCCTTGGCGTAGGCGGTGACGTCGATCTTGCGCGGCAAGGGTCAGGACTCCTGCGCCGTCAGCTGGCCGAGCAGGTCGATGGCCGCATCCGCGAGCACCGTGCCGGGCCCGAAGATCGCGGCCGCGCCGGCTTCGCGCAGCGCCGGGTAGTCCTGCGGCGGGATGACGCCGCCGACCACGACCATGATGTCCTCGCGGCCCAGCTCGGCGAGCTCGTGGCGCAACGCGGGCACCAGCGAAAGGTGCCCGGCGGCCAACGAGGACACGCCGACGACGTGCACGTCCGCCTCGATCGCCTGCCGCGCCACCTCGGCCGGGGTGGAGAACAGCGGGCCGACGTCGACGTCGAAGCCGATGTCGGCGAAGCCGGTGGCGATCACCTTCTGGCCGCGGTCGTGGCCGTCCTGGCCCATCTTCGCGACGAGGATCCGGGGCCGGCGCCCTTCCTCCGCGGCGAACTCTTCGACCAGCTGACGGGCCTTTTCGACGTTCTGCGACTTACCCACCTCTTCGCGGTAGACGCCCGAAATCGTCCGGATCTGCCCGGAGTGCCGGCCCCAGAGCTTCTCGAGCGCGTCGGAGATCTCGCCGACGGTGGCCTTCGCGCGGGCCGCGTTGATGCCCAGCTCCAGCAGGTTCCCGCCGTTTCCGGCGCCCTCGGTGAGCCGTCGCAACGCGTCCTCGGTGGCCGCGGAGTCGCGTTCGGAGCGCAGCCGCCGCAGCTTCTCCAACTGCTGCGTCCGCACGCCGGCATTGTCCACTTTGAGCACTTCGATGTCTTCGTCGCCCGTGACCTGGTACTTGTTGACGCCGATGACCGGCTGCCGTCCGGAGTCGATCCGCGCCTGTGTACGGGCCGCGGCCTCCTCGATGCGCAGCTTCGGGATGCCCGCGTCGATCGCCTTGGCCATGCCGCCGGCCTGCTCGACCTCGCTGATGTGGCCCCACGCCTTGCGTGCGAGGTCGTAGGTCAGCTTCTCGACGAAGGCGCTGCCGCCCCACGGGTCGATCACGCGAGTGGTGCCGGACTCCTGCTGCAGCAGCAGCTGGGTGTTGCGGGCGATGCGCGCGGAGAAGTCGGTCGGCAACGCGAGGGCCTCGTCGAGGGCGTTGGTGTGCAGCGACTGCGTGTGCCCCTGGGTCGCGGCCATCGCCTCGACGCAGGTGCGGACGACGTTGTTGTAGACGTCCTGCGCGGTCAGCGACCAGCCCGACGTCTGCGAGTGCGTCCGCAGCGAGAGCGACTTCTGCGACTTCGGGTCGAAGCCCTTCACGAGCTTCGCCCACAGGAGACGCGCCGCGCGCAGCTTCGCGACCTCCATGAAGAAGTTCATGCCGATCGCCCAGAAGAACGACAACCGGGGCGCGAACTTGTCGACGCCCAGCCCGGCGTCGACGCCGGAGCGGAGGTACTCGACGCCGTCGGCCAGCGTGTAGGCCAGCTCTAGGTCGGCGGTCGCCCCGGCCTCCTGCATGTGGTAGCCGGAGATGGAGATCGAGTTGTACTTCGGCATGTGCTGCGAAGTGAAGGAGAAGATGTCGGAGATGATCCGCATCGACGGCTGCGGCGGGTAGATGTAGGTGTTGCGGACCATGAACTCCTTGAGGATGTCGTTCTGGATGGTCCCCGCGAGCTGCTCCGGCTTCACCCCCTGCTCCTCGGCCGCGACGACGTACAGCGCGAGCACCGGCAGCACCGCGCCGTTCATCGTCATCGACACGGACATCTTGTCCAGTGGAATGCCGTCGAAGAGCTGCCGCATGTCGTAGATGGAGTCGATCGCGACGCCCGCCATCCCGACGTCGCCGGAGACGCGCGGGTGGTCGGAGTCGTAGCCGCGGTGGGTGGCCAGGTCGAAGGCGACCGAGAGGCCCTTCTGCCCGGCCGCGAGGTTGCGCCGGTAGAAGGCGTTGGACTCCTCGGCGGTGGAGAACCCGGCGTACTGGCGGATGGTCCACGGCTGGTTGACGTACATCGTCGGGTACGGCCCGCGCAGGAACGGCGCGATCCCGGGGTACGTGCCGAGGAAGTCCACATCGGACAGGTCGGCGGCGGTGTAGACCGGCTTGACGCCGATGCCCTCGGGCGTCTCCCAGGCCAGCGCGTCCGGGCCCTTGCCGGTGGCTTCCTGCACGGCCTTGGCCCAGGCGTCGCGGTCGGCCGGCTCGGGCGAACCGAGGTCGACGTCGGCGAAGTTCGGGATGGTCATCGCGAAACTCCCAGCTTGGCGTGCAGACCGGTCAGGACTTCCAGGGCGTCGCACCCGGCGAAGACGTTGCCGTCGACGCCGTCGAACGTGCCCTTTCCGGCCAGTAGTACGTGTTCGGCTCCCAACGCGGCCGCCACCTCGGCAGCCTGGGCCGCGTAAGCGTCGTCAGTGCCGCAGATGCAAGCGATCTTCGCCCCGCTCGAGCGGAACGCACCGGGCAGGTCGTCCGTCGCACCCGGGTTGACGGCTTCGATCCCGCCCGCCTGGAAGAGGTTGGCGGCGAAGCCGGCGCGCGCGGTGTGCGCGGCAACCGGTCCCAAAGTGGCCAGGAAGACCTTCGGCCGCTCACCGTGCGAAGCGAGGTACGCGTCCGAAGCGTCGCGAAGTGCTTCGAAGCCTTCGGCGTACCGATGCCGTGGCAACCCGCCCTCCACAGTGGACGCCAGTGGTTCCCTGGTCACCGGCTTCTCGGCCAGGTTCGGGAACTCGCTGACGCCGGTGAGCGGGTCGCGTCGCGTGGCGATCCGCTTCGAGCGCTTGTCCCAGGTCGCAGCCAGCCGCCCGGCCAGCGCGCCGGAGGACAGCTCGGCGACCAGGCCGCCCGCGCCCTCGATGGCGGTGAACTTGGCCCAGGCGGCGTGCGCGAGGTCGTCGGTCAGCTTCTCGACGTACCAGGAGCCGCCCGCCGGGTCGGCCACGCCGGCCAGCTTGGACTCCTCCAGCAGCACGGCGTGGGTGTTGCGGGCGATCCGCGCGGAGAACGGGTCGGGACGGCCGATCGCGGCGTCGAACGGCAGCACCGTGACCGCGTCCGCGCCGCCGACGCCCGCGCCGAAGCAGGCGACCGTCGTGCGCAGCATGTTCACCCAGGGATCGCGCCTGGTCAGCATCGACGGCGACGTCACGGCGTGCTGGCGCATCGGCGACGAGAAGCCGCACACCTCGGCGACGCGGGCCCACAACCGGCGGGCCGCCCGCAGCTTCGCGATGGTGGAGAACTGGTCGGCGGTCGCGGCGATCCGGAACTCCAGCTGGCCGGCTGCGGCTTCGGCGTCGAGACCGGCGTCCGTCAATGAACGCAGGTACGTGACACCGGCGGCGACGAGCACGCCCAGCTCCTGCGCGTCCGACCCGCCCGCTTCGTGGAACGGCAAGCCGTCAGCGACGATCGTGCGCACCTTCGGGTACTTCGCGGCGACACGCACGGCCAACGCGGCGGCCGGTTCCAGCGCGACGGCCGAGCCGGTGCGCGCCGCGAGCCCGATCGGGTCGGCACCCAGCACGGCGGTGGCTTCGCTCGCCGGGATCTCGCGCTCGTCGAAAAGCTCGAACAGCGCTTCCGCCGCGGCTTCGAACGAAGCTCCGGCGTCCAGCACGACCGGCGCCAGGTCGAGGTAGACCTCGTTGAGCGCGTCGGCCAGCGACGCGGGCGGGACGGACAGCCAGATCGACGTCACGCCGCCTTCGAGGTCGGCGAGGATGGCCTTGTTGACCTCACGCGCGTCTTCGCCGGTGAAGCGGGCGCGGACGTCCCAGCCCGTGCTGATCTGGCCTTCCGGACGGGACCCGCGCACGAACGGCGGCAGTCCCGGGAACCCGGTTTCGCCGGGTACGTCCTCGGCCGTGTACAGCGGCTGGATCTCGATCCCGTCGTAGGTCCGCGTGACGAGCTTGCTCTCCGGGGCACCCGTGAAGTCCTCGGGCAACCTGCCGCTCTTGCGCAAAACCCCGGCCACGAGCTCCTGCCACTGCTCGCGTGTCGCCTGGGGAAACTCGGCCGCAAGGTCGAGTTCGGAGATCGGCACTGACTCCGGACCGGCCACTTCAGTCATACCCAGTGATGGTAGAGGCACGGGCCGCGCCGGACCTGTGACTCTAGTCGCGCCCCTAGGCAGATAAGGGCGAGCCGGGTACGACACAATCAGGGGGTGCCCCCCTCCAGCGAAGAGACACGACTGGTCGCCGGTCGCTACCGGCTGCGCTCGGTGCTGGGTTCGGGGTCGATGGGCACCGTCTGGTCGGCCTACGACGAGTTCCTGCACCGCCAGGTGGCCGTCAAGGAGATGAAGGTGCCGCCGGGCATCCCCTCTTCGCAGGCCGACGAGCTGCGGGAACGCACCCTGCGCGAGGCCCGCGCGATCGCTGTCCTGTCTCACCCGAACGTGATCATCCTGCACGACGTCGCCCGCGAGGACGACCAGCCGTTCGTGGTGATGGAGCTGCTGCCCTCGCGCAGCCTGGCGCACATCCTGCGCGACCACGGGCCGCTGACCGTCGGGCAGGCCGCCGCGGTCGGCATCGCCGTCGCCTCCGCGCTGGAGGCAGCGCACGCCGCCGGGATCACCCACCGCGACGTCAAGCCGGGCAACGTCCTGGTCGCCAGCGACGGCCGGATCAAGCTGACCGACTTCGGCATCGCGCGCAACGTCTCCGAAGCCACCATGACCCGCACCGGGATCATGCTCGGCTCCCCCGCCTACATCGCGCCGGAGGTCGCCTCCGGCGGCGCCGTCACGCCGGCCGCAGACCTCTGGGGCCTCGGCGCGACGCTGTTCGCCGCGGTCGAAGGCGCGCCGCCGTACGACGCCGACGGCGACCCGCTGGAGACCGTCGGCAAGGTCGTCAACGGCAAGGTGCCCAAGCCGAAGGCCGGGCCGCTGGCCGACGTCATCTCCGCGCTGATGAAGAAGGAGCCGGAGCGGCGGATCACGCTGCGCGAGGTCCGGTACCGGCTGTACCCGCTGCAGACGAAGACGCCGCTCGACCTGTTCGGGCCGGATCTGTTCCGCACCCCGGACGGCAAGAAGACGTCCGCGCAGCCGGACGCGTCCGACACCCAGGTGATCAAGACCGTCCTGCCCGAGAAGGCGGAGAAGAAGGCCGAGGGGTCGAGCAGCGAGCTCGCCACCGACCCGGGCCCGCTGCCGTTCCTGCGGCCGCCTGCCCCGGCACCGGCGCCCGCCCCCGCGCCGGAACCGGCGACGCTGTTCGTCGCGCCGCCGCGGCCGGCCGGGCGGCGCACCGCCCGCGCGAGCGCCGTGCTCGTCGCCGTGGCGATCCTGCTCTTCCTGCTCGCCGCGGGCGGCGGGTTCGCGCTGGCCAGGACGGTCGGCGGGCAGTCGCTGCTGCCTCCGGCGGCCGAGCCGGCAGGCACGTCGAACGGGCCCACCCAGGTGCCGCCGCCGACGCTGGTGAAACAGACCGGCAACGGCAGCGTGCTGATCAACGACGGCGGGCAGTACACCCTCGACGTGCCGGAGGGCTGGCAGAAGTTCGTCGCCCCGCACAACACGAAGTTCGGGCTGAGCCTGGCCGTCCAGTACGTCTCGCCGGACGGGCGGCGGTCCCTGCGCCTGGAGCGGCTGGCGAAGTACTTCGACCAGACCGACGGCTACGACGACTACACCGCCTGGCTGCGGCAGTCCTACCCGGTCAACGCGATCGAATTCTTCCCGGTCGAGGCGCCCCCGGACGGCAAGGGCGCGACGCTGGGCTACCGCCTGGGCGAGGGCGGCACGCTCCCCCAGGGCGACGGCAGCAGCGGGGGCACCCGCGTGACGTTCGTGAAGATGGTCCAGGCCGGCACGAGCCTGTGGGTCCTGTCGGTCACCGTGCCGGTCGAGCAGGAGAGCGCGGGCCAGAACGACGTCTTCGACCGCGTCGCGCCCACGCTGCAGGTTTCGGACTAAGGAGCGCGGCCCAGGACCTCGCGGGAGAGGTGCTCCTGTGCGAGGTGGCGCAGGCCGGTGAAGATCCGGTCGCCCAGGACCGTCGCGGCCAGGCCCGCCTCGATGATCTTGTCGAACGACGTCAGGCCCGTCACGACCTCGACGTCCAGCTCGGCCACGCGCAGCGCCAGCGCGAAGTACTCGTCCAGGCGTTCGGCGAGCTTCTCGTGCCCGAGCTCCTTCGCCGTCGCGAGTGCGGCGATCAGGTTGCCGACCGCCCGGTTCTCCGATCCGTGCCACTTCCAGCCGTAGCGGTGGGAGAGGTCCTGCAGGAGCGCGGTCGCCCACTCGGCAGCTTCCTCGGACACCTTCGGCGGGTCGCCGGCCAGCTCTTCCTGGACGACGCCCATCGTCTCGTGCGGGGTGGCGTCGCCGTCGATCGCCTGGAGGACGGCGCCGACCGAGGCCAGCGGCAGGCCGCCGACCTCCGTGAGCGCCTTGACCAGCCGGAGCCGCTGGACGTGGTCCGCCGAATACCGGGCCTGGTTGGGGCTCGTGCGCTCGCCCGGCGGCAGCAGGCCTTCGCGCAGGTAGTACTTGACGGTCGCGACCGGCACACCCGACTCGGCGCTCAGTTCGGCCATCCGCATGCGCATCCGCTCCGATCCCAGGGTCGGCCTCCGGGGCAACCCTGAAGACTTCTCAGTATGGATAGCTTAACTTCCCATAACGGAGAGCTTGACTATCCATTCTGGGAGGGAACCATGACCATCCTTGCCGACGTCCGGAGCAGAACGCGCGGGTGGCACCGGCCGTCCGCGCTGGCGGCCACCACCCTGGGGGTGGTGGCGGTGCTGTGCGTCGCCGCGCTGCTCGTCGACCAGCGGACCCTCGAAGGCGCCCCGATCTGGGCGAAGCCGTTCAAGTTCGCGGTGTCGGGCGCGCTCTACTTCCTCACCTGGAGCTGGCTCGTCTCGCTGCTGCCGCGGTTCCGGCGCACGGCGAACTGGCTGACGAACTTCCTGGTGGTCGTCTTCGCCGCCGAGTACGTCCTGCTGGTCTTCCAAGCGGTGCGCGGGCGCGCCAGCCACTTCAACATGGCGACGCCGGAGGACGCCGCGATCTACAACGTCATGGGCAAGATGATCATCGGGTTGTGGGTCGCGACGTTCGCGCTGACCGTGCTGGTGATGTTCACGAAGCTCGAGGACCGGGCGAGCTTCTGGGCCGTGCGCGCCGGCGCCGTCCTGTCGCTGGCGGGGATCACGCTGGGCATCCTGATGACGAACCCGACCGCGCAGCAGCTCGCGCAGTGGCAGACCGGCGGGAAGCCGGACATGGTCGGCGCGCACACCGTCGGGCTCGCCGACGGCGGCCCCGGCCTGCCGATCCTGGGCTGGAGCACGGTCGCCGGCGACCTGCGGATCCCGCACTTCGTCGGGATGCACGCGCTGCAGCTGCTGCCGTTGCTGGCCATCGCGCTGACAGCGCTGGCCCCGCGCTTCGCCCGGCTGCGCGACGGCGTCGTCCGCACGCGGCTCGTCCTGATCGGCGCGGCCGGGTACGCGGGACTGACCGCGCTGGTCACCTGGCAGGCGCTGCGGGCGCAGTCGATCGTGCACCCGGACGCGGTGACGCTGGGCGCGTTCGCGCTGCTGGTGGCGGCCGTCGGGCTGGGGTCGTGGGCGGCGGTGCGCGTCCGATGACCCTCTTCGGCCTGGCGTTCCCGCTGGCGGCGCCGTTCTGGGCACTGCTGATCCTGGCACCGAAGTGGCGGTGGACCGCGCGGATCATGGCGTCACCGTGGGTGCCGCTGCTGCCGCTCGTCAGCTACTTCGCGCTCGTGGTGCCGCACCTCGGCGAATGGGGCCGGGCGATGCTCTCGCCCGACCTCGGCGTGCTGCAGACGTTGCTGGCCACGCCGTGGGGCGCCGGGCTCGTCTGGGCGCACCTCATCGCGTTCGACCTGTTCATCGCGCGGTGGATGTACTTCGAGGCGCGGACGCGGGAGATCTCGCCGTGGATCGTCAGCCCGATCCTGGTGCTGACGATCTTCCTCTCGCCGTTCGGGCTGGTGGTGTTCCTCGTGGTGAGGAGCGTCCGGATACGCTCCCTCGCATGAGTGAACACGAGGCCGCGGCCGCCATCGCCAAGCGCACCGGCGTGGACGCGCACGACATCGCGGTGGTCCTGGGATCGGGCTGGCGCCCGGCGGCGGACGTCATCGGGGAGTGCGAGACGGAGATCCCGTTCGCCGAACTGCCCGGCTTCACCCCGCCCGGCGCGGTGGGCCACGGCGGCACCATCCGCTCGCTGAAGATCGGGGACAAGAACGTCCTGGTGCTGCTCGGGCGGACGCACTTCTACGAGGGCAAGGGCATCGACCCGGTGGTGCACAACGTGCGCACCGCCGCGGCGGCCGGCGTCCGGACGGTGCTGCTGACGAACGCGGCCGGCGGGCTGCGCCAGGGTTTCCAGGTGGGTCAGCCGGTGCTGATCTCCGACCACCTGAACCTGACCGCGCGCTCGCCGATCGTCGGCGCGAACTTCGTCGACCTGACCGACCTGTACTCGGCGCGGCTGCGGAAGGTCGCGCAGGAGATCGACCCGTCGCTGGAGGAAGGCGTCTACGCGGGCCTGACCGGGCCGCACTTCGAGACGCCGGCCGAGATCCACATGCTGCGCACGCTGGGCGCGGACCTCGTCGGCATGTCGACGGTCCTGGAGGCCATCGCGGCGCGCGCGGCCGGCGTCGAGGTGTTCGGCCTGTCGCTGGTGACGAACCTGGCCGCCGGGATGACCGGTGAGCCGCTGAACCACGAAGAGGTCCTGGAAGCGGGCCGCGCGGCCGCGACCCGGATGGGCTCCCTGCTGCGCGAGCTCGTCACCCGCGCCTGACCCGCCAAGACAGCACTTTCACGTGAAAGTGGTCCGGAGACTTGTCCTCCGCCTCACTTTCACGTGAAAGTGCGCTTTGGCTCAGGCGAAGGTGGGGAGCTGGGCGGCCACCTCGGCCGGGGACGGCATCGCCGCGACCTCGGCCGCGAGCTGCCGGGTCGCGTCGCGCACCGAGGTGTCGGTGAGCAGGTGACGGGCCTTCGTGGCCACGGCCTCCGCGGTGACCTCGGCGGCGAGCAACCGCGAACCGACGCCGGCCGCGACGACCGCGTCCGCGTTGCTGAACTGGTCCGCGCCCTGCGGCAGGAGCAGCTGCGGCAGGGCCGCGCCGAACGCGCCGAGGGTCGTGCCGCTGCCGCCGTGGTGGACCACCAGGTCGACGTGCGGAAGCAGCTCCGACTGCGGCACCCAGGACTCGAGCCGGACGTTGGCCGGCACCTCGCCGAGCGCCGCCGGGTCGACCGTCGGACCCGTCGCCACCAGGACGTCGACGTCCAAACCGGACAGACCGGCGATCGCCGCGCCCAGCACACCCGCGTGGCCCATCGCCGTCCCGAGCGTCAGGTAGACCAGCGGCCGCGAGCGCTCCAGCACCCCCGCGGGCAGCTCGCCCGGCTCGCTCCAGCCGACCGGCCGCAGCGGGACGCGCGTCGAGCGCGCCAGGAACCCCGGATCCTGCACCGACTCCGGGCAGATGTCGACGAACGGACCCGCGAACGCCAGGTCCTCACCGACTTCGATGCCCAGTCCGGCGCCGTGCGCGCGGATCGCGTCACGGATCTTCGTCACCATCGGGTCGTCGCTCGACACCCGGCCGAACCCGTGCGCCACCACGGGGATCCCGGCCTTCATCGCGGCGAACGCGCCACCCGAGTTGCCGGCCTCGCTGACGACGAGGTCGGGCCGGAAACGCGAGAACAGCGGCAGCAGATCGGCGACGAACCGCTGCGGCATGAGCTCGCCGAACACCTTCGCGACGATCGGCCCCAGCACCTCCGGCGGGACCTCGCCGGGCGGGCGCCGGGGACCGTCCGGACCCGACTGCCCGGCTTCGGCGAACGCCCGGCCGAAGGCGTAGCGGATCGCGAGCCCGGCCGCCGCCGTCTCGAGCCCGGCTTTCGTCAGCTGTGGCAGGAAATCTTCCGAAGTGGCGAAGACGACGTCGTGGCCCGCGTCGCGCGCGGCGACCGCCAGCGGGACGAGCGGGAACGTGTGACCGAAGGACCCCAGTGAGGTGAAGAGCAAGCGCACTCCCCCGACCCTAGCCCGTAGGCTGGCGCGGTGACTTCGACCTCCACGCTGCGTGACGCCGCGTTCCGCTGGATCGCCGACGACCCGGACGACAGCACCCGCGCCGAACTGCAGGACGTCCTCGCCCGCGCGATGGGTGGCGAGGCCGGTGCGGCCGGCGAACTGGCCGACCGGATGGCCGGGCCCCTGGAGTTCGGCACCGCCGGCCTGCGCGGGCCGGTGCGCGCGGGGCCGAACGGGATGAACGTCGCCGTCGTCACCCGGACGACGGCGGGCGTCGCGGAATGGCTGACGGCGCACGGGCACGCGGGCGCGCTGGTCGTCATCGGTCGCGACGCGCGGCACGGCTCGGAAGCCTTCGCGACCGCGGCCGCCGAGGTGCTCGTCGCAGCGGGCTTCGACGTCAAGGTGTTCCCGAAGCCGCTGCCGACACCGGTGCTCGCGTTCGCCGTCGGCCGGCTCGGCGCGGTGGCCGGGATCCAGATCACCGCGTCGCACAACCCCCCGGCCGACAACGGCTACAAGCTCTACGACGCGACCGGCGGCCAGATCGTCCCGCCGTCCGACGGCGAGATCGAGCGCGCCATCCAGGCCGCGCCCGCCGCGGTGAGCGTGCCGCGGGCGCCCGGTGCCGAGGTCGTCGACCTGCTGGACGCCTACCTCGACGAGGTCGCGACGCTGCCGATGGGAGCCGAGCGCGCGGTGCGGGTGGCCGCGACGGCGCTGCACGGCGTTGGCGCCGACACGCTGCGCGCGGCGTTCGAGCGGGCCGGATTCACCGACCTGCACCTGGTCGGCGACCAGGCCGCGCCGGACCCCGACTTCCCGACCGTGTCGTTCCCGAACCCGGAAGAGCCGGGCGCGACCGACCTGCTGCTGGCGCTCGCGTCCGATGTGGACGCCGACCTGGCCGTCGCTCTCGACCCGGACGCCGACCGGTGCGCGCTGGGTGTGCGGGACTCCAGCGGCGAGTGGCGGATGCTGCGCGGCGACGAGACCGGCGTGCTGCTCGGCTCGTACGTCCTGTCCACAGTGGACCGCACCTTGCTGCCCGACCCGCTGGTCGCGACGACGATCGTCTCGTCGTCAATGCTCGGCGAGATCGCGAAGGCCGAAGGCGCCCGCTACGCCGAGACGCTGACCGGGTTCAAGTGGCTGGTCCGCGCCGGCGAAGGGCTCGTGTTCGCCTACGAAGAAGCGCTCGGCCTGTGCGTGAACCCGGGCTTCGTGCGCGACAAGGACGGCATCGCCGCCGCGACGCTGGCGGCCGGCTACACCGCGCGGCTGAAGGCCGAGGGCCGCACGCCGCTGGACGTGCTCGACGAGCTGGCGCGGCGCCACGGCGTCCACCTCACCGACCAGGTTTCGCTGCGGGTCACGGATCTCGCGGTCCGCGGGCAGCTGATGGCGAAGGTGCGGGAGACGCCGCCGGCCGAGCTGGGCGGCGTCGAGGTGACCCTGGAAGACCTGCTGCCGGACGCGGACGTCCTGCGCCTGACCGGCGAAGGGCTGCGCGTGGTGATCCGCCCGTCCGGCACCGAGCCGAAGCTGAAGGCGTACCTGCAGGTCGTGGCACCGGTGACGGGTTCGCTCGCCGAGGCTCGCGCTGCCGCGAACGCCAAGCTGACCGCGTTGCGGACGGCCGTCGAGGAGCTGCTCGCCTGATGCCGAGGCTGCTGATCGTGCACCACACGCCGTCGCCGTCGACGCAGGCGCTGTTCGAGGCGGTGCTGGCCGGCGCGACGCACCCGGACATCGAAGGGGTGGAGGTGGTCCGCCGGGCGGCACTGGGGGCGGGAGTCCCCGACGTCCTCGAGGCCGACGGCTACCTGCTGGGCACGCCGGCGAACCTGGGCAGCATGAGCGGTGCGCTGAAGCACTTCTTCGACACCGTCTACTACCCGTGCCTGGACGCGACGCGCGGCCGGCCGTTCGGCTACTGGATCCACGGCAACAGCGACACGTCGGGAACGGAACGCCAGCTGCTCTCCATCACCACCGGCTTGGGCTGGGAGAAGGTGGCGGAGCCGGTGGTGACCACGGGCGACCCGGACAAGAAGACCTTGGAGGCGTGCACCGAACTGGGCGGCACCCTGGCCGCGACGCTGATGTCCTGAGAAAGTAAGGGGCCTGTCACCGGAAGCCCTGGGGGTCGACCTCCGGCAACAGGCCGTGGCCAGGGGATCGCCGCGAGGGCGTTCGACCTTGGCAGCTGAAGCGTACTACAGACCGAGGATCATGACGAGCCGGCGGACATGACAGCCTCTCGTCTTGCTGTTCTGTACACCCCCAGGGTACGGAGAGCAAGACGAGAGGCGCGACAACTGTAAACCACTGCATACGATAGCTGTCAACATGTGCGTACAGTGGTTTCCCGGCTAGAATTTTCACGGTGGAAACCTAGGGGGCGGGTATGGCACGGGAACGCACTTTCGCGGAACGCCTGAGCGCCCTGATCGAGGCCGCTCGGGTGGACGGCCGCGCGCCGCACAGCTACCGGGAGATCTCGGCCGCGGTCGAGCGGGCAGGCGGGCCGGCGATGTCGCCCGCCTACCTGCAGCAGCTGGCCACGGGCAAGCGCGTCAACCCGAAGATCCACTATGTTGAGGCACTGGCGAGGCTGTTCGGCGTGCCCGTGACGTACTTCTTCGACGAAGAAGCAGCCGCGCCCCCGGCCGGGGAAGCGCAGCTGATGGCGATGCGGGCACAGGAACTCTCGCCGCAGGGCCGGCGGCAGGTGATGGACCTGCTGGAACTGGTGGAGCGCTACGAACGGGCCGAACGCGAAGGCCGGAACCCGGAGGACGCGGCGCGATGAGGGAACGGGAGCTGCGCCGCCGCTGCCGCAAGCTGCTGAAGCAGCTCGACATCGGCCCGCCGCTCGACGTCGAGGTGCTGTGCGCGCGGCTGGGGGACCAACGGGGGAAGCCGATCCGGCTGATGGCCTACCCGCTGGAAGTGCCGGGGCCGTTCGGCTGCTGGATCGCGACGTCGTCGGCGGACTACATCTTCTACCAGGCCGAAACGACGAAATCCCACCAGGACCACATCATCCTGCACGAGCTCGGGCACATGCTGGCCGACCACCACCCGCACGGCGACGCCGAGCCGGCGGACTTCCTGCGCGGGCCCGCTCCGGATCTTGACCCGGATGCAGTACACCGCGCACTGCGCCGGACGTCCTACGATGACGCGCACGAGTGGGAAGCCGAGACCGTAGCGACCATCATCCTCGAGTGGGCGTCGGTCCTGAACTACACGATCCCGCGGCGTGCTGCGGACCGGGATCTCCGCCGGATCCAGGGGACGCTCGGCGATCACCAAGGGTGGTTGTGAGCACACTTTTCACCGATCCGGCCAAAAGCAGGCCGGACCTCGGAGCGGCACGTGACCTTTACTGCGAAAGCTATCCGGCCGTGACTGTGGCCGGATCGGTGAAGAAAGGCACAGCAGCCCCGTGAACGTTCTCGCGATGGTGCTGTTCGCCGCTGCTTTGGCGTGGCGGATCTACCAGGTGCAGCGCGCACCGACGGTGCCGAACTGGGCCGTCACGGCGTGCATCGCCGGGTTCGCCGCGGCGTTCCTGCTGCAGCAGACGGTCGTTTCCGACGAAATCGACGCGGTCTTCGGCCGCGGCGCGGCGCGCGTGGCCAACAACGCGCTGCTGGCGTGCGCCGTGTGCGCGCTGGTGATCTTCTTCCTCGGCTCGACGCTGGGCCCGCGGCGCTACCGCCGGGTGGTGGTGGAGCTGGTGCCGCTGGCCGCGGCGATCACGCTGATGGTCGTCACGATGGCCGTGACGGCGCCGGAGCTGCGCGGGCTCCCGCTCGGGCCCTCGACGATCCACGACTCCGGGGTCGCGGTGTTCTACCTCGGCGCCGGGCTCTACCTGATCTACGGCCTGATCGCCTGCACGGCGTGGATCGTACGCTACCTGCGGGTGGCCGACCGGCACCTGCGGATCGGGCTGCGGATGGGCGCGGCCGGCATGGCCTGCGCGGCCGTGGGCAGCATCTTCCGCGCGCTGTACATCGTGGTGGCGTGGGCGTTCGGCCCGGTCGTCAAGATCCTGCTGCTGCTCGGGGTGCCGTTCGTGATCGTCGGCGGGATGCTGTTCCTGCTCGGCGTCACCTACCCGGGCGTCAGCGCGCGCGTGTCGGCGTTGCGCCGGCGCCGCCAGCACCGCCGCGAACACCAGGCACTCGGTCCCTTGTGGACGGTCCTGGTCCAGGCGTTCCCCAGCATCGTGCTGCGGACGCCACCGCGCCGGCGCAGCGAACTCCTTTCCCCGCGCAGCATCCACCGGGTGCACTACCGCCGCGTGATCGAGATCCGGGACGGCCTGGTGCAGCTGTCGCCGTACCTGACCGCGGACTTCGGCGAGGTCGTCGCCACCGATCCCGGTGCCGCCGCGGCCGCGTTGAAGACGGCGCTGGCGCGGCACGCGGCCGGCGAGGAGAGCGACGGCCACGCCAAGCAGGTCCTGCCGGCACCGGCGGACGACATGGAATCGGACGTGCGGCCGCTGCTCGCGCTGTCGGCGGCGATGGAGAGCGGAGCGTGACGTGGACACCCTGATCACCGCGGGCCGGGTGCTGCCGCGGCCGTCGGCGCCGGTCGAAGACGGTGCCGTGCTGGTGCGCGACGGGGTGATCGTGGCGGCCGGGCCGCGCGCGGACGTCGTCGCACAGGCGGCGCCGGACGCCGCGCGGCACGACTTCCCCACCGGCACCGCACTGGCCGGGTTGTTCAACGTCCACGTGCACCTGGCTTTCGACGCTTCCCGCGAGATGCTGGCGCATTTCCAGGCCGGCTCTCTCCTGGAGGGCGCGCGTTCGCGGCTGTCGTCGATGCTGCGCAGCGGCGTCACGACGGTGCGGGACCTCGGCGACCGCGACCACCTGGGCGCGGCGGTCCGCCGGTCGTTCGCCGGTTCGGTCGCGCCCCGGCTGCTGGTGTCGGGGCCGCCGATCACCGTCCCGGACGGACACTGCCACTTCTTCGGCGGCGCGGTCGCTTCCGATGATGCGATCCGCGCGCTGATCGACGCGAACGCGGCGGCGGGCGCGGACGTGATCAAGGTGATGGCCAGCGGCGGCCAGATCACCGAGGGCGGCGCGGACATGTGGGAATCCCAGTTCTCCGAACGCGAACTGGCATTGGTGGTGTCCCACGCGGCTTCCCACGGGTTGCCGGTGGCGGCGCACGCCCACGGCGCGGACGCGATCGAGGCGGCGGTGTCGGCCGGGGTGTCGACGGTCGAGCACTGCAGCTTCCTGACCGGGCCGCGGTCGTTCGACCGCCGCGAGCCCGTGGCCAAGCGGATGGCCGCCGACGGCATTTCGGCGTGCTCGACGAGCAGCCGCAACTGGCGGACGATCGTCGAGAAGCTGGGCGACGAGGTGGCCCAGGCGATGTACGGGCGGCTGCCGTGGCTGGAGGAGCACGGGGTCCGGCTGCTCGCGGGCACGGACGCGGGGTTGCCGGGGTCGGTGTTCGACGACCCGGTGGGGGCGCTGGAGCTGTACGAGTGGCTCGGGTTTCCTCGGCGGCGGATCCTGGAGATCGCCACGTGTGACTCCGCGGAGGGGCTTGGGCTCGGTGAGGTGACCGGGCGGCTCGAGCCGGGCTTGGCGGCGGATGTGCTCGTCGTCGAAGGTGACCCGCTCGCGTCGCTCGCCGCGCTTCGGAACCCGCTCTTGGTGCTCGCCGAGGGCCGCGAAGCCTGAGGCTGCGGCGCTAGGGGCCTTTCACGCTGGTTCGACGGCCCAAATGGACCGTCAGGGCGGGTCCCGCGGCGCGAAAGGGCCACTCGCGCCCTCCCCGCGGTGCGAAAGGGCCACTCGCACCGCCGAGCCCGTTCACCCGCCCGGCTCGAATCCCCTCCTCCCACCGCGCGCCACCCCGGACCACGACAGGCCCCCGCGGCAAACTCCCGCCCAGCGACTTCCCCGATCAGGGAATGCCCAGTTTGGTGACACCGTTTTAAAACAGTGTTACCGTAGCCTCACCCCACCTCGAAGGAGTCCCCGATGCACGGACCCACCCAGCTCTTCACCGTGATCGCCCTGGTCTCGCTCCCCACCGTCATGTACGGCGGCTACGCCCTCATGGGCGTCCTGCGCGACCGGAAGCTCACCGAACACCAGCGCGCCATGTTCCGCGCCGGCCACGCGCATGCCGGCGTCCTGCTGATCCTCGCCCTCGTCGCGCTGCAGATCCTCAGCCGGACCGATCTCTCCGATACCACCCTGTGGATCACCTGTTTCCTGCTGCTCTTCGGGATCCTCGCCCAGTCCGGTGGCTTCTTCCTGCACCTGCTCCCGAACAAGGGCAAGCTCGGCGGGCGCGTCACGTCCGTCGGTGCCGTCCTGCTCGCCGCCGGCACGCTGCTCACCGCCTACGGAGTCGCCTGACCCGGTCGTTAAGCTGGGTGACGTGCCTGAATACCTGCCGACCGCGCCCTACAAGGGGACCCGGGACTTCCTGCCCGCCGAAATGTCCGTCCGCACGCAGGTCTTCGGTCATCTCTACGACGTCCTCGAGCGCCGCGGCTTCCTTCGCTACGACGGCCCGATCCTCGAATCGGCCGAGATCTACGAGCGGAAGTCGGGCCAGGAGCTGGCCGACAAGCAGCTGTACACCCTCACCGACAAGGGTGGGCGGCGCCTCGCACTGCGGCCGGAGATGACGCCGTCGGTGGCGCGGATGATCGCCGGGAGCGCGAAGTCGCTGTCGTTCCCCGTCCGCTGGTACAGCCACCCGAACTGCCACCGGTACGAGGCGCCGCAGCGCGGCCGCGTGCGCGAGCACTGGCAGATCAACGCCGACATCTTCGGCTCGGACAGCGCCAACTGCGAGATCGAGATCTTCGAGCTCGTGCACGACATGATGGCCGCGCTGGGCGCGACGCCGGACATGTTCGTGCTGCGGGTCAACGACCGGAACCTGCTGACGTCGGCGCTCACCGACGTCGCCGGGGTTTCCGAGGACCACCTGTCCCAGGTGTTCGCGCTGGTCGACCGCTGGGAGAAGTACCCGCGCGAGAAGCTGGCGGAGAGCGCCGGGGAGATCGGGCTCTCGGACAAGCAGTTCGAGAAGCTGGCCGAGACGCTCGACATGGGCGAGGCCCTGCTCGACGAGCTGCCGGCCGAGGTGCGGGAGCAGTCGAACCTCGTGAAGGTGCTGAACAGCAGCGCCGGGTCCTTGGTGAAGTACGAGCCGATGATCGTGCGCGGGCTGGCGTACTACACGTCGACCGTGTTCGAGGTCTTCGACACCTCGCCGGAGAACCGCCGCGCCCTCTTCGGCGGCGGCCGCTACAGCGACCTCGCGTCGATGTTCACGCCGCAGCAGATCCCGGGCATCGGGTTCGGCATGGGCGACGTCACGCTGATCGACTTCCTCGAGACGCACGGCCTGGCGCCGGCCCCGCGCAGCGAGGTCGACGTCATGGTGATCCCGGTGACCGAGGACCTTTCGGACGCGGCCCGCTCGGTGGCGGCGTCACTGCGCGCCGCGGGACTCCGGACGTCGACGCCGATCGAGCACCGCAAGCTGGGCAAGGAGCTCGGCCGCGCGGACAAGGCGGGCGCGGTCGCGGTGGTGATCGTCGGCCAGGACGACTGGGCGGCCGGGAACGTCACGGTCCGCAGCCTCGCGACGCGGGAGCAGAACCCGGTCGCGATCGCGGACGCCCCCGCCGCGGTCCAGGCGCTCCTAACCTGACACCGATCTCGCGTGATTGAAGACGTGACTCGTGTGATTGGGGCCGGAACTCGCGAGTTCCGGCCCCAATCACACGAGATCCGGGTTCCGTCACGCGAGTTCCGGCCCTGATCACGCGGGGTCGGCGCGGAGCAGTCGCAACGTGAACGTGGCCCCGTCGCCGGGCCGGCCGGCTGCCGCGATCGTGCCGCCGTGGCCCGTCACCACCTCGCGGACCAGGGCCAGGCCCAAGCCGAACCGGCGGCCGTCGCCGTCGGAACCCCGGGCGAACCGCTCGAAGATGCGTTCCGCGTCCGCCGACGGGAAGCCGATGCCCGTGTCGCGGATCCGCAGCTCCACGTGCCTTTCGTCCGGCACGCCCAGCCACACCTCGATCGAGCCGCCCGGTGGGGTGTGGCCCAAGGCGTTGTCCAGCAACGCCGAAAGCACGCGCCGCAGCGCCGTCGGGACGCCCTGCACCACGTACGGCCGCCGCTCCCGCGACACCGCGAGCCGGACCTTGCCCTCCCCCGCGCGGACCGCTTCCGCCGCCACCGCTTCCTCGGCGAGCCCGCCCAGCTCCACCAGCTCGAACTCCGGCCGGTCGCACGCCTGTGCCGACAGCAGCAGGTCTTCGACGACTTCGCCGAGCTCCCGCGTCCCGCGGACCAGCTGCTCGAGGTCGTGCGCGTCGCGGCCGGACGCGCGCCGGGCCAGCAGCTGCGCGCGGGTGTGCAGCCGGGTCAGCGGGGCGCGCAGCTCGTGGGACGCGTCCGCGACGAACGTCCGCTGCCGGCGCAGCGCGTCGGCCAGGGGCCGGATCGCCCGGCAGGCCAGCACCCGGCCGCACAGCACGGCCGCGAGCAGCGCCAGCACCTCGGCGACCACCAGCCCGGACACCAGCGACGAACGGTCCTGGATCTGGTACAGCTCCTCGAAGTACGCCTGCGAAACGACACCTCCGCGGTTCTCGACGCGGATCGTGTACGTCATGCCGCCGATCGGGCGCCGTTCCGTGTGGACGTCGCCGGGCGCGGGCACCGTCGCGTTCAGCGCCGCGATCGGCATCCCGGCCGGCGGTGCGCCCGCGGGCGCGTGCAGGACCGGGGTGAACAGCCAGACGCAGCCGGGCGGGGTCGCGGCCGGCCCCAGCTCGGTCGTCCTGGCCAGCGTGCGGTCGGCCTCGGCGTGCTGCCGGGACAGCAGCATCGCGTAGGCGATCCCGCCCGCGATCGCCACGAGCATCGACACCACCACGGCGACCTGCGCGGTGATCGCCCACCGCGCCCGCCGCAGGGCTCGCTCCTCCGGGTCGGGTCTCATACGGCGCCGAGCTGGTAGCCGAGACCGTGCACGGTCCGGACGACGTCGCGGCCGAGCTTGCGCCGCAGGTAGTACACGTAGGTGTCCACAATGGACTCGCCGGTCGAGTCGGCGAAGACGTTCGTGCGCAGCGACGCGCGCGGGTGGATCGCCTTGGGTCGCTGCGCGAGTGTCCGCAGCAGTTCGAACTCCCGTCCGGACAACGTGATCCGCTCCCCTCGCGGCAGCACGACCTCGTGCCGCTGCAGGTCGAGGGCCGCCGCGCCGAGCGGAAGGCACTCCGCGCCTTCGAGGTCACGGCGGCCCAGCGCGCGCAGCCGGGCCAGCAGCTCCTCGGCCTCGAACGGCTTGACGAGGTAGTCGTCGGCACCGGCGTCGAGCCCGCCGACGCGGTCGGCGAGCTCGCCCAGCGCCGAGAGCACCAGGACGCGCGTGGTCACCGCCTGCGCGCGCAGCCGGGCGAGCAGTTCGAGGCCGTCCAGCACCGGGAGGCGCCGGTCGATGATCATCACGTCGTACCGCCCGGTGAGGCCCAGGTGCAGACCCCGCTGCCCGTCGTGCGCCTCGTCGGTTTCGTAGCCTTCGTCCGCGAGCAGCTCGGCGAGCATGCCCGCCAGCTCGCGGTCGTCTTCGACGAGCAGCACTCTCGGTTTCGTTGCCCCATCGTGCACGTACCCATACTGGCAGTGATTTTCCGAATTTGAACTATCAACTTTTCCCGGTTACCGGGACCGGTTCGGCCATCAGGAGCACCTCGGTGCTCCCCTTGCGGGTATCGCGCCGGTCGAGCCAGCTGAGCACCGGCGCCGTCATGACGGTGGTGACCAACGCGACCAGTACCAGCACCGTGAACAACGCCGGCGAGACGATCCCCGCGGCGAGCCCGACGTTGAGCGCGATCAGCTGCATCAGCCCGCGGGCGTTGATCAGCGTGCCGACGCGCAACGCGACCGGCTGCGACTCCCCCACCAGCCGCGCCGCGCCCCAGCAGGCGCCGAGCTTGCCCACGATCGCGACGACCACGCAGAGCACGGCGAACAGCAGCAGCTTCGGGTCGGCGAGCAGCGCGAACCGGGTGTTCAGGCCGGAATAGGTGAAGAACAGCGGGAGGAACACGATCCGCCCGATCGGCATGACCTTCGCGAGCACGGCGTCCGCGGCCGGCACGCGGGGGAACACGATGCCGACGCAGAAGGCGCCGAACACCGCGTACAGCCCGATGATGTCGGTGAACCAGGCGGCCGCGAACAGCGTCAGCGCCGTGATCAGCATCTTCTGGTCTGCGGAGATCCGTTCGCTGCCCATCGCCTTCGCGAGCACCCGGCGTCCGACGAGCACCAGCAGCAAGGCGAACAGCAGGCCACCGCCCACGGCCAGCGCGACCGGACCGGCCGAGCCCGCGTGCATGCCCAGCACGACGGCCAGCAGGACCCACGCCAGGACGTCGTCGAGGGCGCCGCAGGCCAGCGCGAGCGAGCCGAACCGGGTGCCGCCGAGCCCACGTTCGGTGATGATCCGGGCGAGCATCGGGAACGCGGTGATGGCCAGGGCGACCCCGACGAACGCCGCCGACGTCGCGAGCGAGACGCCGTCCTTGGCGATGCCGGCCCAGCTCGTGCCGAACACGGCGACGCCGACACCGAGCGCGAGCGGCACCACGGTGCCCGCGGCCGAGATCGCGCCGACCGACTTCGCCGAGCCGCGGATGCTGCGGAGGCTGAACTCGTACCCCGCGCCGAACATGTAGATGACCAGGCCGATCTGCCCGCCGACGTAGAGCAGCGGGCGGATGCCGTCCGGGAACAGCTCCGTCTGCACGCCCGGGAGGAGCAGCCCCAGCAGGGACGGGCCGAGCAGCACGCCGGAGATCATCTCGCCGACCACCGGCGGCTGGCCCAGCCGCACCGCGACCATGCAGACGAGCCGGCACACCACGAGGATGACCGCGACGGCGAGGAAGAACGCCGGTGCCGCTTCGGTGGGGGTCATGTCTTTCCTCCGGCGAAGTAGGTCGAGCAGAGGGCTTTCTTCCGCGCGTCGAGCACCATGTACGTGCCGAAGACGAGCTGGGCGAAGCTGCGCCAGACGTCTTCCCAGCGGTCGCGCACGGCGATCCACACCAGGGGCGCGCGCTTGCGGCGCGCACCGCGGGGCGTGAGCAGCGCCGGGCCGCGGTTCGGGATGGAGCGCGTGTGCCCGGCCGTCGAAGCGAGGCTGAACCGGCGCAGGACTTCGCGCGTCACGACCCGCATGGTCGGCGGGGCCAGGCCACGCGCCGGGCAAGCGCGGTTCTGCGCGACGCCGAACGGGATGAACTCGTCCTTGGCGGTCTGGGCCGCGAAGCCCGGGTAGCTGAAGCACAGCACGGTGCCCGCCGGGATGGTCAGGTCCGCCAGGTCGATTTCGGCGGTGGAGATCCGGTGCGCGATGCCGAACAGCGGGTACTCGCGCAGCCCGTCGTCGATGACCCGGTCCAGGTAGGCATCGTCGTCCGGGTGCTCGGCGAGGTGCCGCTGGACGTCCGGGCGCTGCGCGACGATCATCAGCAGGTGCGCCATCGCCTCGGACATCTGCACGACGGCGGTGTTGAAGAACGTGCCCTGCAGGTAGTAGGCCTGCTCCTCCGGCGTCAGGGACTGCGGCAGCGGGTGCGGGACGTCGGCGAGGCGCCGCCGCAGGTACTTCGTCAGCCGGGCCCGGCGGCGCATGTTGCGCGGCCGCACGCACTTGAGCGCCGAGACGACATCGTCGGCGTGCCCCACGATGAGGTCGCGTGCCTCGGGTGGGCACGGCTCGTCGAACACCAGCTCGTAGTAGAGCTCCGCCCAGATCGGCATCATCTCGTCGCGGAAGCGGACGAGCCCGGGCCGGACGCCGTCCAGCACGTGGGCGGCGACGCGACGGGCCAGCTCCTCGGAGTCCTTTTTGGACCGCACCAGGATGTGACGGGTGCACTTGGCGACCTCGTCGTAGCGCGGCCCGGCTTCGAGGTGCTCCTGGTGCACCTCGGGCCCGGGCGCGAGCCAGTACCAGAACAGGTCGGACAGCGCGGCGCCGCGGCTGCGGCCGTTCGCCGCCGGGTCGGCGTAGACGCGCCGGAAGTCCTCGACGCCGATCTGCTCGCCCGGGATCGTCACCACGTCCTGGCCGTTGACCAGCGAGAAGATCCGCATCCGCAGCGCCACGACCCGGCTGGGCAGCCACGCCGGCGCGGAGACGACGGCCGCGGCGGCAAGCGCTTTCCCGATCATCGCCGCACCTGGTCCGGGGTCAGATCGGCCGGGTGCCGGCCGCCGCACATAGCCAGCGCCTGGTCGAAGTCGTCACGCAGCAGCTCCAGGACCCGCGTGACGCCTTCGCGCCCGCCCGCGGCCAGGCCCCACACGACCGGGCGGCCGACGCCGACCGCGTCCGCGCCGAGGGCCACCGCCTTGACGACGTCCGTGCCGCGGCGGATCCCGCCGTCGAGCAGGACCGGGATCGCCCCGCCGACCGCCGACGCGATTTCCGGGAGGACGTCGATCGTGGCGGGCACGGTGTCGAGCTGGCGGCCGCCGTGGTTGGACACGACGATCCCGGCGACGCCGTGGTGCACCGCCAGCCGCGCGTCCTCGGGGTGGAGGACGCCCTTGATCAGCACCGGCAGCTTGGTCTTGCCCCGCAGCCACGCGATGTGGTCCCAGTTCAGCCCGGCCGACATGACGATCTCCCGGACGTGGCTCGCGTTGCCGCCACTGCGGTTTTCCCCCAGGTTGCGGAGGTTTTCCACGACCAGCCCCGACGGCAGGTCGTGGAAGTCGTTGCGGTCGTCGCGCTCGCGGCGGCCGAGCACCGGCGAGTCGACGGTCACGACGAACGCCTTGACGCCGGCGTCTTCGGCCCGGCGCACGATCGCCTCGGTGAACTCCAGGTCGGGCTGCAGGTAGAGCTGGAACCACAGGCCCGGGTCCGGCACGACCTCGCGGGCCGCCGCGGCGATGTCCTCGATCGCCGTGGTGGCGGCCATGCTGACGATCATGATCGTGCCCGCCCGGGCCGCGGCGCGGGCGGTCGCGAGCTCGCCGTCGGCGTGCGCGAGCCGGTGGAACGCGGTGGGCGCGACGAGGATCGGCATCGAGGACGACGTCCCGAGCAGCTCGATGCTCAGGTCCCGTTTGTCACTGCCGCGCAGCACCCGGGGCAGCAGCTTCAGCCGTTTGTACGCGGCTTCGTTGTCGGCCACGGTGAGCTCGTCCTGCGCGCCGCCCGCGAAGTAGTCGTAGTGCACCGGGTCGAGGCGCTGCCGGGCCGCCGCCTCGAACTCCGCGATCGTGCGCATCACAGCTCCCGGGCGAAGAACGCGGTCAGCGGTTCGACGTGCACCTCTTTGTCCCACTCGTTCTCGAGGTTCTCGGTGACGTGGTGGGTCGCGACGAGCTCGCCGCGGCGGTAGTGCCGGACGATCGGGTGCAGGTAGTGGCCTTCGCCGTGGTCGTTGGCCTGGTCCTGGGCGGCGCGCGCGACGAAGTCGAACGGGTCGATCTTGTCGTGGTCGGGGCCGTAGTCGAGGGTGACGACGTAGGCGTCGTCCGGCGGGTTCGCCAGTACCCGGTCGACCGGCACCTCTTCGAGGTAGCGGGCGGTGTCGCCGTCGATGGTGAGGACGTCGCCGAGGAAGCCGAACTGCTGGTACAGCGCGGAAGTCCGGTTGATCCGGGTGATCACGGCGTCGGTCAGCGCGTCCGGTTTGGCGGACAGCTCGGTGCTCGGCCACGGGGTGTCGTGGTAGCGCTCGTTCAGGACCTTGGCCAGCGCGCGGACGCCGTAGCGGAAGCCGTGGATGAACGCGCTCGTGGCCTTCTTGAAGTCGCGGACCTGCGTGATCGTGCCGGCGAAGTAGAGGCCGGGGACGTTGACCGACTCCCAGTCCGGCGTCTGCGCCGGGAACCGGTCGCTGATCGTGAGCTCCGGGCGGCAGTCCTCGTCGAACATCGACGCGTCGAACCGGAAGCCGGTGCAGCCGATGACGTGGTCGTAGCGGACTTCCTTGATGACCTCGTCGGCGCGGGCGAAGGCGAACTTGACGTGGTAACCGTCGGCGTCCTTGCGGATCTCGCGGACGTCGCCGTCGAGGATCGCGTGCTGGAGCTTCAGCTGGTACATGTCGAGGATGCCCGCGTTGTAGGCGCGCAGGTGCCCGACGAAGTGGGTGCGCCAGGCGAGCTTCACTGGCCGCGGGCCGCCGACGTGCACGACCGCGGCGGTCTCGATCAGGCTGTCGGCCGTCTCGAAGGCGGAGTTCCCCTTGCCCAGCACGAGAACGCGCTGGTCGGTGAAGCGCTGGGGGTCGACGTCGAAGTCCACGTACTGGTCGATCAGCTCGACGCCGGGGAACTGCGGGAGGTACGGCTTGGTGACGCCGGTGGCCATGATCAGCCGGTGCGCCCGGAATTCTTCGTCACCGGCGGTGAGGATGAAGACAGCGCTTTCCGGGTCGCGGCGGATGCGCGTCACCCGGGTGTCGTAACGGACGTCGATGTGGTGCTTCGCGACGTAGTCGGCCAGGTAGCGCAGGAGGTCCGGAGCGTCCGGGAAGAGCTTCTCGCTGTAGCCGGTGAACAAGACCGGGTCGTCGTCGCCGTCCGCGAGGATCGAGTTCCAGTCCATCCGGAGGTTGAGCTCCGGGTCGGTGTAGCCGGTGTGCTTCTTGTTGATGGAGATGAGCGTCCGGTGCCGGGGAAAGGTCTCGAAGAAGTGGCCGGGCGCGGAACCGGCCTCCAGCACCAGGTACCGGTGCCCGGCGCGGCCGAGGAACTGCCCCAGCTGCACCCCGGCGGGACCGGCCCCGACGACCAGATAATCGAGCACTTCCGCCACGACGACCTCCTGGAGCTCGGCACCGACCTTGATCGGCGCCGAGCCTGCTCCGGAGATCTCAGAAAAGGCTCAGAGTCGCACTTTCACGTGAAAGTGCCGGCCCCTGGTGGGCACTTTCACGTGAAAGTGCGCCTTACTTGCCGGCGGCGCGGGCCAGGCGTTCCGGGTAGCGCTCCCCCGCGATGGCTTCGGCGGGAGCCGCCGCCGCGATGGCCGCCAGGTCGTCCGTGGTCAGCTCCAGCGCGGCCGCGGCCACGTTCTCCTCGAGGTACGTGCGGCGCTTCGTCCCCGGGATCGGCACGACGTCCTCACCCTGGGCCTGCACCCACGCGAGCGCGAGCTGCCCCGCTGTGACGCCCTTGTCCTCGGCCAGCTTGCGCAGCGCGTCGACGATCGCCATGTTGCGGTCGAAGTTGCCCTCGGCGAAACGCGGCAGGCCGCGGCGCATGTCGTCCTCCGGCAGGTCCGCCATCGACTTCACCGCGCCGGTCAGGAAACCGCGGCCCAGCGGCGAAAACGGCACGACGCCGATGCCGAGCTCCCGGCAGGTGCCGAGGATTTCGCCCTCGATGCCGCGGGTCCACAGCGACCACTCGCTCTGCAGCGCGGTCACCGGGTGCACCGCGTGCGCGGCGCGGATCGTCGCCGCGCTCGCCTCCGAGATCCCGGCGTACCGGATCTTCCCGGCTTCCACCAGCGAAGCCAGCGCGCCCCAGGTCTCCTCGATCGGCGTGTCCGGGTCGACGCGGTGCTGGTAGTACAGGTCGATGTGGTCGACGCCGAGCCGGCGCAGCGACTCGTCGCAGCACTGCTTCACGTAGGCAGCGTCCCCGCGGGCCCCCATCGCGCCGTCGTTCCACACGATGCCGAACTTCGTCGCGAGCACGACCTCGTCGCGGCGGCCGGCGATCGCGCGGCCGACCAGCTCCTCGTTGACGCCGTTCGCGTAGACGTTCGCGGTGTCGAGCAGCGTGACGCCGAGGTCGAGGGCCCGGTGGATCGTCGCGATCGACTCTTCGTCGTTGTCGCGGACGCCGTAGGCCTGGCTCATCCCCATGCAGCCGAGTCCCTGGGCGCCGACCTCCAGGCTGCCGAGCTTCCTGGTCTTCACGCGGAAATCTCCTCCATACCGGGTGCGATGCCGGGTTCGATGCCGAGCACCTTCTGCTCGACCCGTTCGTAGTTCTCGATCTTGTAGTCCAGGATGTCGAGGCAGCCCTGCAGCTCGGCGATCCGCTCGGCGACCGATCGCCGCTGGTCCACCAGCAGGGCCTTGCGGCGGCCCGCGCTGGCGACGCCGTGGCGGCGCAGCGACGCGTACTCGCGCATGCTCTTGATGGGCATCCCGGTGGTGCGCAGCTTGGTCAGGAACCCCAGCCAGCCGAGGTCGTCGTCGGAGTAGGCCCGGCGGCCCGCGGTGTCCCGTGCGGGCGGGTCGAGCAGTTTGATGCGCTCGTAGTACCGGAGAGTGTCGATGGACAGTCCGCTACGTCGCGCGGCTTCCGCTATCGAGTAGCTCATGACCTCGACACTACGACCTGGAGTGCACTCCAGGTCAAATCCTCGTTCTGGTCAAAAATAACAGCGTTCCGATACGCTGTGTGCATGGCTCGACCACGGACACACGACGAAGCGCTCCGGCTGAAGCTCCTCGACCGCGCCGGGGAGCTCATCGCCGCCGACGGGCCGAAGGCGCTTTCCCTGCGGAAGCTGGCCGCCGACGCCGGGACGTCGACCACCGCCGTGTACTCCCTCTTCGGCAGCAAACCCGATCTGGTGAACGCCCTCTACACCGAAGGCTTCCGCCGCTTCGGCGCCCGGATGGCCGGCACCGTCCTGACCGGCGACCCGGTCGACGACCTCGTCGCGCTCGGCAGCGCCTACCGCACCAGCGCGCTGGCCGACCCCAACCTGTACGGGATCATGTTCACCAGGTCGGTGCCCGGGTTCGAGCCCAACGAAGACGCCGAGAAGCTGGCCCGGAAGACCCTCGAGCCCCTGGAAGCGATCATCCGTCGCGCGATTGCCGACGGCGTCTTCCTCGACGTCCCGCCCGAGACGGTCGCGGTCGGCTGCTGGGCCTTCGTGCACGGGCTCGTCTCGCTCGAGCTGACCGGCAACCTGCCGGAGGAGTTCGACGTCACGAACTCCTACGAGACGGCTTTGCGCGCGAACGCCTCCGGCTGGCTGCGGCCTCACAACAGCATGAGCGACCCGTCGTAGACGACCTTGCCCTGGGCGTCGCGGGCCTGGACGTGGACCTTCGCCAGCGGGTCGAGGTGGATGTTCCGCGGGACCCAAGTGGCGACCATGCCATCGACGACGCCGACCTGGACGCTCGTCCCGATGCCGAAGTCGATGGTCGCCTCGGTCGCCGTCGTGGGCAGCGCCGCCGTGTACGGGCGGCGTGCCTTCCCCTGTTCCGCCTCCGACTCGGTCCCGCCCAGGGTGTCCACGATCAGGGTGCGCGCCGGCGAGGGCTGCGGCCCGGTGAAGTCGAAGTAGGAGTTGGACTTCGTCGTCCCCGGCCGCTTGCGGTCGGGCTGGGTCGCGCAGACCACGACCCGCTCGCCGTGGCGGCCGAGGACCACCCGGTAGCCGTCGGCCTCGAGCACCGGCCCCGGCGCGTACGCCGCGGCGTCCGGGATCACCTCCATCTCCGCGGCGGCCAGGCATTCGCCCAGCGCCCGGCCCGCCGGTGACGTCCGGTCGGCGGTCACCGGCCGGTCGACGACCGACAGCAGGGCTGGTGGCGCCGCGGGCAGCGTCTTCGAGTCCCCCGCCATGGGCTTGCCCACGGTGAGCGTCGTGCGCGCCGGGTCGCTCCGGGTCTCCCCGATGAACTGGTGCGTCACCGGGGAGACGGAGATGGCCTGCGTCATGTTGTCCCCGCTCGCGGTCCGCGAGTCGAGGAAGGCACCCGACGCGGCCGGGTCGAGGACCCCGCCGACCATGCCGGTCGCGCTCTGCAGCAGCAGCCCGGTGCGGGTGCCCGGCACGTACGCGGGGGTGGCTCCCGGGTCCGACAGCGTCACGGTCGTGTCGGTGGTCTCGCAGAACATCGGCTTGCCCGCGGCGGTCGTCGCGACTGCCGTGTCCGCCCCGAAAACCTCCGTGAACAGCGGGACCCACTCCTCGCGCGGCGGCACGCGGTCCGTCTTGCCCGCTGCCCGCACGGCCGCCCAGCAGCGGTCGAGC
The DNA here is from genome assembly GCF_030182635.1 of Amycolatopsis ponsaeliensis. Classification (NCBI taxonomy): domain Bacteria; kingdom Bacillati; phylum Actinomycetota; class Actinomycetes; order Pseudonocardiales; family Pseudonocardiaceae; genus Amycolatopsis; species Amycolatopsis ponsaeliensis. The sequence continues at coordinate 46,900 of NZ_JAPZLD010000041.1, read as the reverse complement.
GCGGTCGTCGCCACCTTCGCGTCGAGGGTGAGGCGGTTGCCGGGGTCCGGGGCCGGCGGCGGGCCCGCGACGGGCTGCTGCCGGATCACGTGCGTCGCGACGACCGCGCCCGCGGCCAGCACGACGACGGCCGCCGCGGCGACGTACCAGACCTGCCTGGTCCGCCGGGGTTTCCCGACACCGGCGCGGACCTCGGCGCGCAGCCGGTCGCGGACGTCGTCGGGCATGGCGCGCCGCGGCGGGAGCCCTCGGAGGTCGTCGCTCATTTCTCCTCCAGCAGGGTGCGCAGCCGGGTGCGAGCCCGGGACAGGTGGGCGCGGACGGTGACCTCGGCGACGGTCAGCAGCTCGGCCGCGTCGGCGACGCTCAGGTCGCCGAGCAGGCACAGTTCGACGACGGCGCGCTGCGACTTCGGCAGCGTCCGCACGGCTTCGACGATCTCGCGCAGCCGCTGCTCGCCGTCGATCCGCGCGGCCACCGCGTCGGCGTGGTCCGACACGACCGGTGGGTCCGGGATCTTGTGGAGCAGCCGCAGCCGCCGTCTCGCGCCGCGGTGTTCGTCGCGGGCGGCGTTGCCGGCCACCGTGTAGAGCCACGGCAGGGCGCTGTCCCGGATCAGCGTCACGTCGGCGCGGCGGCGCCAGGCGGTCAGGAAGGTGTTCGAGGTGAGGTCCTCCGCGGCGGACCACGAGCCGGTCAGCCGGTAGGCGTGGTTCCAGACGGCTTCGGCGTGCCGCTCGAAGAGTTCGCCGAAAGCCGCTTCGTCGCCGCTGGAGGCCCGGTCCCACAGTGCGCGATCACCGACAGCTCGATCACCCGGTGCCCCGTCATCCACCCGTACCCCCGTCGCATGGCTGGTCACACCCCTCAGTGGCCGGCACCGCCCCGGATGTTGCGCACAACTTCCGCGAACCGGGCGGCCACTTCCGGTCGTGATCATGGAGCAGGTCCGGACCACGGACAAGCAGACCCGAGCCTGGCGGCTTCCGGCGGCGGTCGCGTGCGTGTCGGCGGCGGTGTTCCTGCTGGCCCGGCCGCACCTCGTCGACGACACGTTCATCACGCTCGCCTACGCGCGCAACCTCGCGTTCCACGGGCACTGGGGACTGCTGGCCGACGCGACGTCGAACTCGGCGACGTCACCGGCGAACGTTCTGGCCTTGGCCGCGCTGACCTTCGTGGTGCGGGACGCCGTCTTCGCGGCCGGAGTGCTGTATGTGCTGTGCCAGGTCGCGCTCGTCCTGGCCCTGCGCCGGCTCAGCACGGCGTTGCCGCGCTGGTTCCCGGCACTGGCGTTCGCGGCGCTGACGGTGAACCCGCTGCTGCTCTCGTCGATCGGGCTGGAGGTCGCGCTGGGCGCCGCGGTCCTCGGGTGGGTGGCGGTGTTCGCCGTCGAACGACGGCCGTTCGCGTTCGGGCTGAGCGCCGGCGCCCTCGCGCTCGTGCGGCTGGACCTGCTGATCTTCGCCGTGGTCCTGGGTTTCTCGCTGCGTTCCGGACGAGCTGTGCTCGGGGCCGCGCTCGTCGCCGTGCCGTGGTTCGTCTTCAGCTGGGTCGTGCTCGGCGCGGCGGTGCCCGACACGTTCGTGATCAAGACGCTGCAAGGTGCGCAACGGACTTGGGGTGACTGGACCTTCGCCAACGGCCCGCTCTTCTACGCCCGGACGGCGCCGTGGGCGACGGTGCTGTCCTTCCTGCCGCTCGCGGCACTCCCCTTGGCGCTCCGGCGGTCGCCCGCACTCCGGCCGTTCGCGCTCCTGGCCCTGGGTGGCGTGCTCTACCACGGGATGTACGTGCTGCTGACGGTTCCGCCGTACCACTGGTACTACGGCCCGGGGATCACCGCGGCGACGCTGTTCGCCTGCGCATGGGCGGCTTCGAGCCGGATCACGACCGGCGCGGTCCTCGCACTGGTGGCCGCGAGCGTGGTCGCGTACGCGGCGCCGGGACTGCCCCGGGAGTTCGCGCCACTGACGTCCAACTACGCCTCGACCGCGAAGTACGCCGAGATCGGCCGCGACCTCCACGCGCTGGCCGGGTCACGCGTCGTCGGCAGCGCCGGGGAGATCGGCGTGCTGGCCTACACGTGCGAGTGCGCGATCGTCGACGTCTTCGCCGACCGCGGCCTGCTCCCCGCGGCCATCGACGCCCGCGGCGCCGGCGACCGCTGGGTCCGCGCGGCGCTGCGGGTGGACTACGCGTTCTTCGACTTCGACGTCCGGCCGCGGCGGCCCGACCTGGTGCTCCGCCGGTTGCCTTCACCGCCGCCGGACGCCCTCGCGCACTGGACCATCGACGCGCCGACGTTGGGCAGGCAAGAGCTTTACTTGGTGCCGTCCTGAGGGAACTGCGCGTCGGTCAGGTCGAGTTCCTGGTGATCGCCACCGTCGAAGTCGGCTCCCTCGTCGAAGACCGTGCGCGAGAACTCGAACCGGCCCCCCGAGCGGATCCGGGTGAAGCGGACGTTGCCGGCGAAGTGTGCCCGGGAGAAGAAAGCGCCTTCCTCGAAGACCGAGCGATCGAAGTTCACGATGTCGAGGAACTCCGTGCCGTAGAACCCCACCTGGTGGGTGAAGTGTGTGCCGCGGATGTGGAGCTGGCCGACGAACCGGGCGCGGCTGAAGTCGGCGGCGGCCAGGGTGCACCCGCTCAGCCGGAAGTCGACGAGAGTGGCTCGCTGCAGGTCGATCGACATCCCCGGCCAGTAGCCCGCCGCGTCGTGGCTCAGGTGCGTCTTGAGCAGCTCCTGCACGGCGAGCCGGACGAAGAGTTCACTCTCCTCGGGGTCGTCGGCCAGGTCGCTTGCCGCACTGCCCCTGAGCCCGATGACCGGGCCCTTGAACGGCATCCGCAGGTACGCGCACAGCACGTTCACGATCGTCTGGCGCTGCTTCGGGTTGTCCTGCCCGAGCCGCTCCAGCGCGTAGAGCCCGCCGAACCGCACCGGCGCCTTGTCGCTGCCGAGCTGCTCGACGGCCTTCGTGTACAGCTCGGTGACCCGCCGCTCCTCGAGGTCGCGTTCGGTCACGCCCGCGACGCGGGTCGTCTCGGTGAGCTGCAGTTCCATCGTGCGCTGGCGGCGCGTCGCCAGCCACAGCGCGAACACGCCGCCCGCGCCCGCGCCGATGCCGAACGCCGTCTTGACGGCGTCGATGCGCACCGGCGCGTCCGGCGACCCGGACCAGCCCAGCAGCAGCCACAGCAGGCCGGCGGTGACGACCGCGACCACCCCGGCGGCCGCGGCCACCCACCGCCACTTGAGGAGGGGCAAGGCCTTAGACGGCGCCGTACTGGCGGTCGCCCGCGTCGCCGAGGCCCGGGACGATGAAGCCCGAGTCGTTGAGGCGCTCGTCGATGCTGGCGGTGACGACGCGGACGGGCAGGCCGGTCTTTTCCAGGTGCGCCAGGCCTTCCGGCGCGGCCAGGGCGCAGATGGCCGTGACGTCGGCGGCGCCGCGGTCGGTGAGCAGCCGGATCGTGTACTCCATCGAGCCGCCGGTGGCGAGCATCGGGTCGAGCACCAGCACCGGCCGGTCGGCGAGCGACTCCGGCAGCGATTCGAGGTACGGCGTCGGCTTCAGCGTCTCCTCGTCGCGCGCGAGGCCGACGAAGCCCATCTGCGCGTCCGGGATCAGCTTGTGCGCCTGGTCGGCCATGCCGAGGCCGGCCCGCAGCACCGGGACGAGCAGCGGCGGCTTGGCCAGCTTGTAGCCCTCGGTGCGCGCGACCGGCGTGTGGATCCGCTCGGTCTTGACCGGCACGTCGCGCGTGGCTTCGTAGACCAGCATGACGGTCAGCTCGTGCAGCGCGGCCCGGAACGCGGCGCTGTCCGTGCGCGCGTCGCGCATCGTGGAGAGCCGGGCCTTCGCGAGGGGGTGATCGACGACGTGCACATCCATGCGGGTCAATCTAGCCGTCCCGCGAACCTTTTCACCCAGCCGCGCTGCCAGGGTGTTTCGACGGCGCGTTCGTTGTAGTGCTCCCGCACCCACGCGATCGCTTCGTCCGCGGGGACACCGGAGAGGATCGCCAGGCAGGACATCACCGTGCCGGTCCGCCCGGCACCGCCGTAGCAGGCGACTTCGACCGTTTCGACCTTGGCTCGTTCGTGGAGCGCCTTGATCTGACGGCGTGCCTCCGCGGGTTTGACGGGCAGCAGGAAGTCCGGCCAGGTGACCCATTCGTGCGGCCAGGTGATGCCCCCGCCGTGCTTGCGCCGCAACCGGCTCGTCCCCAGGTACAGCCCGAAGTCCGGTTCGGATTCGTCCGGTCGCGGGCGACCCAGCCCGCGGCCGCGGACCCGGACGCCGTCCGGGAATACCACTGTCTTCGACCCCATCGGGTCAGTGTCCTCCGGAAGGTGGACACGCAGGGTGGTTTTCGCCGCTAAGCTCCGCCGGGTGAGCGAACTGACGCCCGACCAGATGAGGGCTTCCGACGCGGACCGCGAGCGCGTCGCGCAGGTGCTGCACAACGCCCTTTCGGAAGGGCGGATCACCGTGAACGAGCTGGAAGAGCGGCTCACGACGGTCTACGCGGCGAAATTGGTGGGCGAGCTCAAGCCGGTGACGGCGGACCTGCCGACGTCCTCCGCCGCTCTCGAGGCGGCGCCGACGCGGGCACTGGGCTTCCCCGACCAGCGCATCGGCGGCCACCCGGGCTCCCCGGTGTCGATCGGCGTGATGTCCGGCGCGGTCCGCAAGGGCAGCTGGGTCCTGCCCCCGCAGCACACGAGCTTCGCGTTCTGGGGCGGCGCGGAGATCGACCTGCGCCAGGCCCGGTTCGCGGACCGCCAGTGCACGATCACGGCGGTCGCGATCATGGGCGGCATCACGATCACGGTCCCGGACGACATCAACGTGGACGTGACGGGCATCGGCTTCATGGGGGGCTTCGTCCTGGAGGACAAGTCGGGAGCACCCCCGGCACCGCCGACGGCTCCCACGGTGAAGATCAACGGACTGGGCTTCTGGGGCGGGGTCGTCGTCTACCGGAAGCCGGCTCAGCGGTCCGAGCCACCGCAGATCGAAGGGGCTTAGAGCAGCTCGGCGAGGTCGACGTTCACCGTGAAGGGGTCGGTCACGGTGAACGGCCCGTCGTGTACGGCGGCCGGCGCGTAGGTCTTGGTGGACGGATCGAGCTCGTACCGGAATACCCGGACCTTCTCCAGGTCGTCGGTGTTTTCGATCCGCCAGAAGTGCCGGATCCCGCCGGCGGCGTACTCAGCGGGCTTGTCGATCCGGTCGGCCGTGACCGAGCCGGGAGACATGAGTTCCACCACGAGCACGCAGTGCTCGGCCCTCAGCACGAACTCGTCGGGCAGTGCCGAGTCGTAGATCACGATGTCCGGCCGTCGGTTCAGGAGCGGCACGTCACGCAGCCGCAGGTCGACGTCCGTCGACACCTCGAGGCCGGGGCCGCACGCCGCTTCCAGCGCGTTCGCGAGCCGCCGAGCGAAGATCTGGCGCGAACGGCGCGGGGCCGGGTTCACGACGATGGCTCCATCAACGATTTCGATGCGGCGGCAGACCTCTTCCGGCAACGCTTCGTAATCGTCCGCGCTCAATCCGGACACTGACAGTAACATCCAGTCGGGCAGAGCGGTCATGCTCTCCCTCCCATCATCACTGCCGAGATTGATCACAAGTCCGTATACAGACTATCGGACCCACTCGAACCGGGACACCGCGAAGTGTCGGACCCGCCGCCTAGACTCAGGCCCATGACAGCCACGACCAGCACGTCAGCGGCGCCGGCCACCCCGGCACCGCTGGTGGACGCGACTCGCGACGACGCGAGCCTGCGCCGCTTCCTGCTCGGGCTGCCCGGTGTCGACCAGGTCGGCGTCGAGCAGCGCGCGGCGGGCCTCGGCACGCGCAGCATCAAGAAGGACGCCAAGCGGTGGGCCATCGACACCGCCATCTCCATGGTCGACCTGACCACCCTGGAGGGCGCCGACACCCACGGCAAGGTCCGGGCGCTGGCCGCGAAGGCCGTCCGCCCCGACCCCGAACGCCAGGACACCCCGCGCGTCGCCGCCGTTTGCGTGTACCCGGACATGGTCGCCACCGCCGTCGAAGCACTGAAGGGCAGCGGCGTGCACGTCGCGAGCGTCGCGACCGGCTTCCCCGCCGGCCGCACCTCGCGGGAGATCAAGCTGGCCGACACCAAGATCGCCGTCGATGCCGGCGCGCACGAAGTCGACATGGTGATCGACCGCGGCGCCTTCCTCGAAGGCCGCTACATGGACGTCTTCGAGGAGATCCAGGCCATCAAGGCCGCCTGCGGCGACGCCCACCTGAAGGTCATCCTCGAGACCGGCGAGCTGGCGACCTACGACAACGTGCGGCGCGCGTCGTGGCTGGCGCTGCTGGCCGGCGGTGACTTCATCAAGACGTCCACCGGCAAGGTCTCCCCCGCCGCGACGCTGCCGGTCACGCACATCATGTTGCAGGCCGTGCACGACTGGCACGTCCAGACCGGCGAGCTGCGCGGCGTCAAGCCCGCGGGCGGCATCCGGACCACGAAGGACGCGATCAAGTACCTCGTCGCGGTGCACGAGGTCGCCGGCGAGCAGTGGCTGGTCCCGGACCTCTTCCGCTTCGGCGCGTCCAGCCTGCTCAACGACCTGCTGCTGCAGCGCCGCACCCAGGTGGACGGCCACTACAGCGGCCCCGACTACGTGACGGTGGACTGATGCCTGTTTTCGAGTACGCACCGGCGCCCGAGTCGCGCGCCATCGCGAACCTGAAGGACCACTACAAGCCGTTCATCAACGGCGAGTTCGTCGACGGCTCGGGTGAGCCGCTCAAGACGATCAACCCGGCCACCGAAGAGGTACTGGCCGAGGTCGGCACGGCGTCGAAGTCCGATGTGGACATCGCGGTCAAGGCCGCGCGCAAGGCGTACGACACCGTCTGGTCGAAGATGCCGGGCACCGAGCGCGCGAAGTACCTCTTCCGCATCGCGCGGCTGATCCAGGAGCGTTCGCGCGAGCTGGCGGTGCTGGAGAGCCTCGACAACGGCAAGCCGATCAAGGAGTCGCGCGACTCCGACATCCCGACCGCGGCGGCGCACTTCTTCTACCACGCCGGCTGGGCCGACAAGCTGGATTACGCGGGCTACGGCCCCAATCCGCGGCCGCTGGGCGTCGCGGGCCAGATCATCCCGTGGAACTTCCCGCTGCTGATGCTGGCCTGGAAGATCGCCCCGGCGCTCGCCACCGGCAACACGGTGGTGCTGAAGCCGGCCGAGACGACGCCGTTGACCGCGCTGGTGTTCGCGGAGATCTGCCGGCAGGCCGAGCTGCCACCGGGCGTGGTCAACATCCTGCCGGGCGCGGGCGACATCGGTGCGTCCATTGTGGAGCACGCGGGCATCGACAAGATCGCGTTCACCGGCTCGACCGAGGTCGGCAAGGCGATCCAGCGCGAGGTCGCGGGCACGCCGAAGAAGCTGACGCTGGAGCTGGGCGGCAAGGCCGCGAACATCGTGTTCGAGGACGCGCCGCTAGACCAGGCCATCGAAGGCATCGTCAACGGCATCTTCTTCAACCAGGGCCACGTCTGCTGCGCGGGCTCGCGGCTGCTGGTGCAGGAGTCCGTCGCCGAAGAGGTGCTGGAGAAGCTGCGCTACCGCGTCTCGACGCTGCGCGTCGGCGACCCGCTGGACAAGAACACCGACGTCGGCGCGATCAACTCGGCCGAGCAGCTGGCGAAGATCCGCGGGCTCGTCGAGTCCGGCGACGCCGAGGGCGCGCAGCGCTGGACCAGCCCGTGCCCGGTGCCGGACCGCGGGTTCTTCTTCGCCCCGACGGTGTTCGCGAACGTCCAGCAGTCGATGCGGATCGCGCGCGAGGAGATCTTCGGGCCGGTGCTGTCGGTGCTGACGTTCCGCACGCCGGACGAGGCTGTCTCGAAGGCCAACAACACGCCGTACGGGCTTTCGGCCGGCATCTGGACCGAAAAGGGCTCCCGGATCCTGTGGATGGCGAACCAGCTGCGCGCGGGCGTGGTCTGGGCCAACACGTTCAACCGCTTCGACCCCACCGCCCCCTTCGGCGGCTACCAGGAATCCGGCTTCGGGCGCGAAGGCGGCCGCACCGGGCTGGAGGCATATCTCGATGTCTGATCGCATTTCCGTCGCGAAGACGTACAAGCTGTATGTCGGCGGCAAGTTCCCGCGTTCGGAGTCCGGCCGGGTGTACCCGGTGACGGACGCGAAGGGCAAGTTCCTGGCCAACGCGGCGCACGCATCCCGCAAGGACGTCCGCGACGCGGTGGTGGCGGCCCGCAAGGCGTTCCCGGGCTGGGCGGCGGCGACGGCGTACAACCGCGGCCAGGTGCTGTACCGGGTGGCCGAGGTGCTGGAGGGCCGCCGCGACCAGTTCATCGCGGAGGTTTCGGCATCCGAGGGCCTGTCGGCGAAGAAGGCCGAGTCCACAGTGGACGCGGCGATCGACCGCTGGGTCTGGTACGCGGGCTGGACGGACAAGATCGCCTCGGTCCTGGGGTCGGCCAACCCGGTGGCGGGGCCGTACTTCTCGTTCACGGTCCCGGAGCCGACCGGCGTGGTGGGCATCCTGGCGCCGCAGGGGTCGTCGTTGCTGGGCTTGGTCGAGGTCTTGGCCCCGGTCCTGGCGACGGGTTCGACGGCGGTGGTGGTGTCGAGCGCGGAGAGGCCCCTGCCGGCGATCACGCTGTCGGAGGTCCTGGCAACGTCGGACGTCCCGGGCGGAGTGGCGAACATCCTGACGGGGCGGGCGTCGGAGCTGGGGTCGTGGCTGGCCTCGCACGGTGACGTCAACGCGCTGGACCCGACGGGTGCCACGCCTGCTGAGCGTGTGGAGTTGGCCCGCGAAGCGGCGAACACGGTGAAGCGGGTGCTGACGGTCCCGGCGGCCGAGCCGGACTGGACGTCGGCGCCGGACTTGACCAGGTTGCGGCGGTACCTGGAGGCGAAGACGGTCTGGCACCCGCTGGGCGTCTGAGTTCCCGAACGGAGGTCACCACCCGGACGAACCCGGGTGGTGACCTCCGTCGCGTTCCCGGTCTTCGGCTGACGCCTACCTCGATCACCGGTACAGTCCCAGCCAGGTACGGAGCGTGACGCATCGGGGAGGGTGCAGGTGCCGGACAACGAGGAGTGGGCGTTCGAGGCGGAAATCGACCTCTGGGACGACGGCGAAACCTCAGCTCAATCGCAGGAAGACGAACCGGAGCCGAGCGGGCCCACGGGTCGCGACCCGGATCGGATCGTGACGGTCGCCGTCTCTGCCGAGGGCGCAATCCTGCAGGTCGAGCTCGCCACGGACTGGAAGAGCAAGGTCGACCCCCGCGCGCTGGACATGAGCGTGCTGACCGCCGCCAACGCGGCAACCATCGATGCCATGCTGCGGCAGGCCCGGGACGTTCAGGAGAACCCACCCGCACCACTCCGATCGGCTGCGGACGAAGCTCCCCTCACTGCCCATGACGTTCTCCGGCTCGGCGATGCCGTCATGGCCGAAGTCGATGAGATCTCGGCTCGCCTGGCCGTCGCCGATCGCCCGGTCGCCGCGACGAGTTCCGGCGGACACGTCTCGGGGACCGCCCAAAGCGGACGCTACGTCAGCTTGGACATCGATCCGACCTGGGCCTCGATAGCGAGGAACGCCGAGGTCGAGGCCGAGCTGACCGAGGTCCTGAAGTCGCTCCACCGCGATTCGGTGCCGAACGGCACGGGCCACCACGTCGGAAAGGCCACGGCCGAGCTCCTGAGCCTGGTCCACGATCCCGACCGGTTGATCCGCCGCGTCCAGGTCCACGGTTCGCCGGCGTCGAAGGAAGGTGTCGAAGACCGATGAGTGACATCGAAGTGGCCTTGGAGGCCTTGCAGTCGGACGCGGCCGTCTGGGACGAAGCGGCCGGCAGCCTGGGCGAGGCGGGGGCAGTGGTCGCGCCACTCGGTCTGACGCCGGCCGATGTCATGAGCTTCGCCGCCGGCCGGGGCTTCGACCACCAGTACGGGCTGACCCTCGCCAAGCTCGAAGACTCCCTTCGGCGGGGCGCCCTCAACTTCCACCGGATATCGGACAGCCTCCACCGGGGCGCCGCGATGTACCGGGTCTCCGAAGAAGAACACCAGCGGAAGCTGCGTCAGGCCGGCGGACGCTGACCACAGGGGGACCAGAACGATGACCAACGACGTGATCGACCAAGCAATCGCCGGGTACGACAAGTTCAGGCAGCTCGTGGAGGACCTGTTCCAGCGAGTCCGGGACACGCTGGATTGGATCCCGGATGCTCTGGCCGAGCTGGTCAAGCCGATCCGAGACGGTCTCGCCTTCATCGGGGACAAGGTCGCCGAATTCGAGCGTGCCCATGAGAAGTTCGAGCGGGACAAAGGCGACCCCGACAAGCTTCGGGCCTATGCCGCCGAGTGGGGTGACAAGTTCACGCAGCGGCTCGACACGGCGGCCGGCGCTCTGGACCCGGCATCCTTGAAAACCACGGTGTACTGGAGCGGTCCCGCGGCCCGGACCTACCAGATCGCTCTTTCCGAACAGCTCAAGAAGATCGATGCCGCCAAGGACCTCGGCAGGCAGATGCGTGACTCGCTCACCAACCTCGCCAATGCCGTCGAGACGTTCTGGCTGACCTACAACTCGATCATCTGGGGTCTGGTCGGGGCGACCGCGGCTGCCATCGTCAGTGCGGCGACCGTCGTCGGGCTGCCTGCAGCGCTCGGCATCCTCAGTGCGGAGATCGCGGCCGGCATCCCCGCGATATTCGCGATCATCAGCGTGATCGACACGACGGTGGACACCATCCAGAACGAGCTGGTGGCGATCCACGACAAAGCCGACGACCTCGGCGAAGGCTGGCAGCAGACCGACACGAGCACCATGTCGCACCCGGGCGATTGGCAGACGGCCGGATGATCGGCCCCGCCCCGGCGTCCAGTATCTGGATCCCGCCGAAACTGGCACACCGGATCCGCCGCGTCGGCACCGTCTCCGGTGCAGTCACCTTGGCCGCCGCCGCACTGGTCGGCGTCGGCATGCCGGTGATCGGCCCTTCGCTGCCCACCGCCACGAGCCCGGTCACCATGCTCACCACCAGCGCCGGTATCTTCCTCGGCCTGTTCCTGGCGGTCTCCGGCGTGACGATGACGATGGCCCGCGGCTGGGTCTCGCTCGGCCGGCACCACACCGGCACGGATTTCATCTTCGACGCCCGCCCGGCGGCGACCGGATCCGTCGTCCTGCTCTCGGCGGCCGCAGCCTCGATCCTCTCCGCACTGTTCTTCTACACGAGCTACACCGCCAACATCACTTGGTCCAGCGGCCCGCACGCGGCGAACGTCCACCCGGTGACGCCGTCGATCGCACTTTTCCTCCTGCTACCCGCGCTCGCGGTCGGCCTGACGTTGGCCAATCTCGTGGTCGGCCTGCCGCTGTTCCGCCCCTCCCAGCGCACCATCCAGCGGTACACCCGCTAGCTCATCGTCACCGAGAAGTCCGTCAGCGTGAACCTCGCCTTACCGCCACCCGTCGAGCAGAACTCGATCCCGTAGCCGATCTGGTTCACCGTCGGGTTGGGCGGGATCAAACCCTTGCCGATCGCGAACGCGATCATCGCCTTCAGGTCCAAGCTGCCCGAGTACTGCGTCGCGCGGGAAACGAACGCCACATATCCGTCGTCGTCCGCCCAGACGTCGTACGTCGATCCTCCCGCCGTGTACGTCTCCAGCTTGTCGCCCGACGGCTGCTGCTTCAGGTTCTCCGTCCACACCATCAGCTCGCTGACGCCGTTGCCGTCGCCCACCCCGTTCAGCCACAGGTCGTACGCCACGTCGTAGATGCCCACACCCGGCCCTCGGCCGGCGAACGTCGTCCGGATCACCGAATAGTCGTTGAACGGTTTCCCATTCTGTTCGTTGATGTCCTTGTGCACATTCGGATAGGTTTTCACCGACGTCGAATCGGGCTGGGTGGATTCGACATACCAGTTGTCGTACGCGCACGCGCGCAGGGTTTCCGGGCCCGCCTCGTCCGCGTTCCACATGTTGTTGTGGACGTAGTAGCCGCCGTCCGACCAGCCGCCGTCGGCCTCGGACGTCGTGAACTCGGGACTGCGGCAGCCACGCACCGGCGTCGTCGACGGCGGGGTCGGAGTTGGTGCCACCGAACGAGAAGACGGCGTCGGAACAGCAGACGACGACCCGCTGGGCGCCGTCGTCGAGGGAGCCGCCGGAGCCGGGATCGACGCCGGAGCCGCGACACCGCCGACCGGGCCGTCACCGCAGCCGGTGACCACCAAGAAGGGAATCGTCAACACCACGGCCAGCATTCTTCGTCGCATTTTCCCGCCCGCAACCCGAATTCGGCAGAACGAGGCGGAACCCTAACACGGAAACCGAAGAATCAGCTGTGATCGTCCATGGGGTCCAGATCGTGCGACGTGATCGGACGGCCCGGGAGCTCCGTGCCCGGCCGCGAACTGAGTCCGTCGATCATGATCCCGACGCACCGGCGGGCCGCCAGCTCCGCCACGTCCGGGGACTTCGCGCGCACCTGCCGCAGCAGCGTCGCGAACAGGATCGCGATGTCGCCGGAGCCGACGTCGAGGCGCAGCTTCCCCTCGGCCTTGGCGCCGTCGACGAAGTCGTCCAGGACGACCAGGATCTCGTCGCGCAGCCGGCGGACCTCCGGGTCGTTCTTCAGGATCACCAGCGCGCGCGGCGACACCATCGCCAGCTGGACGCTCAGCTGCAGCTCCACCGACTGCCGAAGCAGCCGTGAAAGCGCGCTCCACGCCGACGTCTCCTCGGCGGCGATCACGCGCGCGTCGATCAGCACCCGCTCGAAGTTGTCCATCGCGACGGCGCGGACCAGCGCGTCCCGGTCCGGGAACCGCCGGTACAGCGTGCCGACGCCGACGCCGGCCGCGCGGGCGATCTCCTCCATCGGCACCTCGGGACCGGAAACGGCGAAGATGGTCTTCGCGGCGGCCAGGATCTGGTCGCGGTTGCGCCGCGCGTCCGCCCGCAGGGTGGTCTCGGGGTCTGCCGTCATGCCGTTCGCCTCTCGCTGGATCGCGCGGGGTGATTCTCGCATGGTCAAGCGGCCACGCACTCGAACTCAAGTGAGTCACCCGTTAGCTAGTGGACGACTTCCCTCCACTTCGGTACCTTGGACTGCAGAACCGGAATGTAATCCTCCGCATACTGTAAGTCCGTTTTAGGGGGCCCGAAATGACCGAAGTCGCCGATCCCACCACGAAGGACGAAGTCTTCCCGCTGGAGCGCACCTGCCCGTTCGCCCCGCCGGCGGCGTACGGGAAGCTGCGCGAAGCGGGGCCGGTCCAGCGCGTCGAGCTGCAGTCCGGCCAGGAGGCGTGGGCGATCACCCGGCTCGAGGACGTCCGGCAGATGCTCACCGACCCGCGGTTCAGCTCCGACCGGTTCAACCCCGGCTTCCCGTTCCTGACCAAGCAGGGGCGCCCGATCCGGCGGACCAACTTCACCGCGTCGCTGATCAACATGGACCCGCCGCAGCACGGCGCGGCCCGCCGCGAGGTCGTGGGCGAGTTCACGGTCAAGCGGATGAAGGCGCTCCAGCCGCGGATCCAGCAGATCGTCGACGAGCACATCGACGCGATCCTCGCCGGCCCGAAGCCCGCCGACCTGGTCAGCGCGCTCAGCCTGCCGGTGCCGTCGCTGGTCATCTGCGAACTGCTCGGCGTCCCGTACGCCGACCACGACTTCTTCCAGGTCCGCAGCTCGACGCTGCTCAACCGCGACGTCGACCAGGACACCCGGATCAAGGCCGTCGACGAGCTGCAGGAGTACCTCGACCAGCTGGTCGGCAGCAAGGAGACCGAGCCGGCCGATGACCTGCTCAGCCGCCAGATCGCCAAGCAGCGCGAAGAGCACGGCGAAGCCGACCACGACTCGCTCGTGTCGCTGGCGTTCCTGCTGCTCATCGCCGGCCACGAGACGACGGCGAACATGATCTCGCTCGGCACCGTCGCGCTGCTGGAGAACCCGGACCAGCTCGAGCTGATCAAGAACGACCCCGGCAAGACGCTCGACGCCGTCGAGGAGTTGCTGCGGTACTTCACGATTGCGGAGTTCGCGACGTCGCGCGTCGCCACCGAGGACCTCGAGATCGGCGGCCAGCTGATCCGCGAGGGCGAGGGCGTGCTCGGCCTGAGCTACTCCGGCAACCGCGACCCGGAGGCGTTCGACAACCCGGACGAGCTCGACCTGGAGCGCGGCGCGCGCCACCACGTCGCGTTCGGCTTCGGGCCGCACCAGTGCCTCGGCCAGAACCTGGCCCGGATGGAACTGCAGATCGTCTTCGACACGCTCTTCCGCCGCATCCCGGAGCTGAAGCTGGCCGCGCCCGTGGACCAGCTGCCGTTCAAGCACGATTCGTCGATCTTCGGCCTGTACTGCCTGCCCGTGACCTGGTGAAGGGGACGCCATGACGACAGTCGAGAAGCACGAATTCCCGATGACCCGCACGTGCCCGTTCTCGCCGCCGCCGGCGTACGAGGAGATCCGCGAAGGGGATCCGGTCACGAAGGTGGGGCTGCCCGACGGCGGCTGGGCCTGGGTGGTCACCCGGCTCGACGACGTCCGGACCGTGCTGAACGACCGGCGCTTCAGCGCCGACCGGCAGCGCCCGGACTTCCCGCAACTGGTCAAGGGCGGGTTCCGGCGACAGGGCGACGAGCGCACCATGATCACCATGGACGCGCCCGAGCACGGGCCGGCCCGCAAGGCCGTGCTCGGCGAGTTCACCGTGCGCCGGATGGAGGCGCTGCGGCCGCGGATCCAGGAGATCGTGGACGGCCAGATCGACGCGCTGCTGGCCGGGTCGAAGCCCGGTGACCTGGTGGAGGCGCTGTCGCTGCCGGTGCCGTCCCTGGTGATCTGCGAGATGCTCGGCGTGCCGTACGACCAGCACGACTTCTTCCAGACCCACACGGCGAAGCTGATCAAGCGCTCGACGTCGCCGGAGGAGCGGCGGGCGGCGTTCGACACCATCCGCGGCTACATGGAAGAGCTCATCGCGGAGAAGGAGGAGAACCCGCCGGACGACCTGCTCGGCCGGCAGATCGTCAAGCTCCGCGAAGACGGCACCTACCGGCGTGCGTCGCTGGCCGCGACCGGCTTCCTGCTGCTGGTGGCGGGCCACGAGACGACGGCGAACATGATCTCGCTGTCCACCGTGGCGTTCCTCCGCAACCCCGAGCAGCT
Source organism: Amycolatopsis ponsaeliensis (assembly GCF_030182635.1). Taxonomy (NCBI): domain Bacteria; kingdom Bacillati; phylum Actinomycetota; class Actinomycetes; order Pseudonocardiales; family Pseudonocardiaceae; genus Amycolatopsis; species Amycolatopsis ponsaeliensis. The sequence continues at coordinate 31,651 of NZ_JAPZLD010000041.1, read as the reverse complement.
GGCGGCGATCAAGGCCGACCCGGGCAAGACGCTCGACGCCGTCGAGGAGATGCTGCGCTACTGGACGATCGTCGACGCGGCCACGGCGCGCCTGTGCGTCGAGGACGTCGAGGTCGGCGGGCAGCTGATCCGGGCCGGGGAAGGCGTGCTGGCGCTGGGTTACGCGGCGAACCGCGACCCGCGGGCGTTCGAGAACGCGGACGAGCTGGACATCGAGCGCGGCGCGCGCCACCACGTCGCGTTCGGCTTCGGGCCGCACCAGTGCCTCGGCCAGAACCTGGCCCGGATGGAACTGCAGATCGTCTTCGACACGCTCTTCCGCCGAATCCCGACGCTGGCGCTGGGCGCGGACGTCGACGATCTGGCGTTCAAGGACGACGCGAACATCTACGGCCTGTACCGGCTGCCGGTGACCTGGTAGAGATCGAACTGCCATCCCACCACAGGAGAGAACCATGAAGATCATCGCGGACACCGGCAAGTGCGTCGGCGCCGGGCAGTGCGTGCTGACCGAGCCCGAGCTGTTCGACCAGAGCGAAGACGACGGCACGGTCATCGTCCTGAACGAGACGCCCGAGGGTGCGCTGGTCGAGAAGGCTCGCGAAGCGGTGCACGTCTGCCCCAGCCAGGCCCTCTCGCTGCAGGAGTGAAGTGCCGTTAAGGCCACCTTACGGGCGTCTGACGCCCGTAAGGTGGCCTTAACGGCACTGGACGGATCAGCTGAGGCGCAGCGTCGTTTCCGGGTGGAACGCGTGGGTCTCGCCTTCGCCGCGCAGGCCTACCCGGACGTTGTCGCCCATCCGGGGCGGCGTGCGGCCGTCGACGCGGACGACGAAGCGGTCGTCGCCCACCTTGCCGTGCAGGTACGCGTCGGCACCCAGCTCCTCGACCAGCTCCACCACCAGCTCGAAGCCGCCTTCGGACACCAGTTGCAGCGACTCCGGGCGCACGCCGAAGACCACTTCACGCAGGTCCCCGGCCGCCGACACCACCGACCGCGGCAGCGGCAGGACGACGTCGCCGAGCTTGACGCCGCCTTCGGTCAGGGGCAGCGTCGCCAGGTTCATCGCCGGCGACCCGATGAAGCCCGCCACGAACGAGTTCGTCGGGTTCTCGTACAGCTCCCGCGGCGACGCGCACTGCTGCAGGACGCCGTCCTTGAGCACCGCGACGCGGTCGCCCATCGTCATCGCCTCGACCTGGTCGTGCGTGACGTAGATGGTCGTCGTGCCCAGCCGCTGCTGCAGCTTCGCGATGTTCGCCCGGGTCTCCACCCGCAGCTTCGCGTCCAGGTTGGACAGTGGCTCGTCCATCAGGAACACGCTGGGCTCGCGCACGATCGCCCGGCCCATCGCGACGCGCTGCCGCTGCCCGCCGGACAACGCCTTGGGTTTGCGGTCCAGAAACTTCGAAAGGTCCAGCATCTTGGCCGCCTCGGCCACCTTCGCCGCGACGTCCTCTTTGGACAGTCCGCGCAGCTTCAGCGCGAAGCCCATGTTGTCGGCCACCGTCATGTGCGGGTACAGCGCGTAGGACTGGAACACCATCGCGATGTCGCGGTCCTTCGGCGGCAGGTTCGTGACGTCGCGCTCGCCGATGTGGATGGCGCCCTCGTCGACGTCCTCCAGCCCGGCGAGCATCCGCAGCGCCGTCGACTTGCCCGAGCCCGAGGGCCCGACCAGGACCAGGAACTCGCCGTCCGGCACCGACAGGTCGAACTTGTCGACCGCCCGCACCTCGTGCGCGCCGGGGTAGATCCGCGACGCCTGCTCGTAACTGACAGCTGCCATGACTACTTCACCGCTCCCATCGACAGGCCCCGGACGAGGTGGTTCTGCGCGATCCAGCCGACGATCATCACCGGCAGCGAAGCCAGCAGTGCGGCGGCGGAAAGCTGGGCCCAGTACAGGCCCTCACTGGTGATGAACCCGACGAGGAACACCGGCACGGTGCCGGCGCGCGCCGCCGTCAGGTTGACCGCGTAGAAGAACTCGGTCCAGGAGAAGATGACGCAGATCAGCGCGGTCGCCGCGATCCCGGGCGCGACCACCGGCATGATGATCTTGCGCAGCAACGTCGGGAGATTCGCGCCGTCGATCCGGCCCGCCTCGATCATCTCGTGCGGCACTTCGAGGAAGAACGACCGCATCATCCAGATGGCCAGCGGCAGGTTCATCGACGTGTACAGGATGACCAGCGCCCACACCGTGTCCAGCAGTTCGGTGTTCTGCGAAATGATGTACAGCGGGATGATCGCCGCGACGATCGGCAGCATCTTCGTCGAGAGGAAGAAGCCCAGCGCGTTCGACGTGCCCTTGACCGGCGCCAGCGACAGCGCGTACGCCGCCGGGACGCCGAAGAGCAGGACCAGGATCGTCGAGAGGATCGTGACGAACGCCGAGTTGGAGACGTACGGCAGGAACCCGCCGTTCAGGACGTTCGAGATCTGGTCGAACGTCGGGCTGAACAGCAGCTTCGGCGGGTCGGTGTAGGCGTCCGCTTCCTGCTTGAACGCCGTGAGGATCATCCACAGCAGCGGGAAGACGAACAGGATCGCGATCACCCAGGTCGCCAGGGTCAGCGAGCCCTTGCCGTACTGCTTCTTGCGGGGACGTCCCGCGACGGCCGTGGTCATTTGATCCCTCCGCTCACGGAGAAGGTGCGGAACATCAAGCGCAGGGCGAAGGTCGCGACGATCATCGTCAGGATCACGACGATCACGCCCATCGCCGACGACTGGCCGACGTCGAAGCCTTCGAACGCGCGCTGGTAGATGTAGTACGGCAGGTTCGTGCTGGCCGTGCCCGGCCCGCCCTGGGTCATCAGGAAGATCGCGTCGAAGCTGTTCACGATGTAGATCGCGCCCAGCAGCGTCGCCAGCTGCAGGAACCGGGACAGGTGCGGCAGGGTGATCGAGCCGAACGTGCGCCACCGGCTCGCACCGTCCACGGAGGCCGCTTCCAGCACCTCCTTGGACTGGCTCTGCAGGCCGGCCAGGATGAGCAGCATCATGAACGGCGTCCACTGCCACACGATCTGCGCCATCACCGAGGCCAGCGGGAACTCCGAAAGCCAGTCGGTGTCGGTGCCGAAGACGAAGTGCAGCAACCCGTAGGTCGGGTCGAACACCGTCGTCTTCCACAGCAGCGCGCCCGCCGCGGGCAGGATCAGGAACGGCGTGATCAGCAGCGTGCGGACGACGCCGCGGCCGAAGAACTTGCGGTCCAGCAGGATCGCCAGGCCGAGGCCGAGCAGCAGCGCGACCAGCACGCACACCACGGTCAGCAGCACCGTGTTGAGCAGCGCGACCAGGAACGTCGTGTCACTGAAGACGTCGATGTAGTTGTCCAGGCCGACGAAGTGCCGCGAACCCGGCCGGACCAGGTTCCACGACTGGAACGAGTAGAACACGGTCAGCAGGAACGGCAGCTGCGTCACGGCGATGACGAAGATCAGCGCCGGCAGCAGCGGCAGCCGCCGCTTGGCCGCGGTGCTCAGGCCTTTCTTTTCTTCGGCCTTCGCGTGGGAGTGGGAGGTGGGGGTATCTACCGACAGCGTGGACATCACTGCACCGCCTTGTAGGAGTCGCCCACTGTCTGGGCGTAGTCCTGGGACTGCTTCAGGGCGTCGTCTACCGACTCGCGGCCGGCGATCGCGGCCGACAGCTGCTGGCTCACCCGGGTGCCCAGGTCCTGGAACTCGGGGATGCCGACGAACTGGATGCCGGGGTAGGGCACCGGGTTCGCCATGGCCTTCTGCTGGTTGGCGTCCGCGATGCCGTCCAACGTCGGCTTCGCGTAGGCCTGCGCGGCCTTGGCGTAGTCGGGAATGTCGTAAGTGGACTGACGCACACCCGGCGGGACGCGGTTCCAGCCGTAGGTCGCCCCGACCTTCTGCACGTACGCCTTGTCGGTCATCCAGGCCATGAACTTCCAGGCCGCGTCCTTGTCCTTGGCGACCTTCGGGATGCCGAGCGCCCAGGTGTAGAGCCAGCCGCTGGCCTGCGTCTTGACGACCGGCGCCGGCGCGTACCCGGACTTGCCGACGATCTTGCTGCTCGACGGGTCCTCGTTGGTGCCCGCCATGACCGTCGCGTCGTACCACATCGCCGCGTTGCCCTGCGTGTAGCGCGTGCCGCACTCGGAGAACCCGGCGCTGGAGGCGCCGACCTCGCCGTGGTCGCGGATCAGGTTGACGTAGAAGTTCGCGGCTTCCTTGAACTCCGGCGACGTCAGCTTGGCGTTCCAGTCCTTGTCGAACCACTGGGCGCCGAAGGTGTTGGCCACCGTGGTGAACGGCGCGAGGCTCTCGCCCCAGCCCGGCTTGCCGCGCAGGCAGATGCCCGCGACGCCGTTCGCCTTGTCGTCGAGCTTCGCGGCGTAGTCGGCGATCTGCTGCCACGTCGGCTTGGCCGGCATGGTGATCCCGGCCTTCTCGAAGAGGTCCTTGCGGTAGGCCAGGAACGACGACTCGCCGTAGAACGGCACCGCGTACATCTGGTTCTGGTAAGACAGCGACTGCTTGATGCTGGGGATGAAGTCGCCTTCGTCGTAGCCCGGGGTGGCCGCCATGTGCGGTTCGAGGTTCTCGAGCCAGCCGTTGGCGGCCCACTGCGGGGCCTCGTAGTTGCTGATCATCACGACGTCGAACTCGCCGCCCTCGGTGGCGGTCGACGCGGTGATCTTGGCGCGCGCCTGGTTCTCCGGCAGCGAGACGAACTTCAGGTTGATGCCCGTCGCCTTCTCGAACTCCGGGGCGAGGGAGATCGCGTCCTTCATCTGCGGGTTGGACACGATCGCGATGACGAGGGTCGAGTTACCGGTGCCGATCGAGCCGGCCCCGGCGCACCCGGTGACCAGCAGCGATGTCGCGGCGAAGAGGGTGAGGAGCTTACGCACGGCCGCCTCCCGGGAGTACCTGGACCTTGAGGCCCGAGCCGCTGCGCATCTTGGCGAGCGCCTCGGGGTACTGCTCCAGCGGCAACGTGTCCGTGAGCAGCGAATCGGTGTCGATCGCACCATTTGCGACGAGGTCGAGCGCGGTGCCGAAGCTGTGCAGCACGGCCATCGAGCCGACGATGGTGATTTCGTCGTTGTAGATGCGGAACGGCGAAAGCGCGACGCGGGCTTCGGCCGGGGCGACGCCGAAGACGAGCAGCCGGCCGCCACGGCGGATCGAGTCGAACGCGGCTTCGATGGCGGGGGCGGCGCCGGTGGCGTCGACGGCGACGTCGAACTTCTCGCCGTTCAGGTCCTTCACGTCGGCCGCGGTGGCGACGGCGCCGAGGCTGGTCGCCCGCGGCAGCCGGGCCTCGTTGCGGTCGACGACCGTGACCTGCGCTCCGGAGCGCTGCAGCAGCTGCTGCATGATCAGGCCCATGGTGCCGGCGCCGACCACGAGGAAGCGCTCTCCGGCCTCGACGCCGACGCGGCGCACGCCGTGCACCGCGCAGGAGACGGGCTCGACCAGCGCGCCCTGCTCCCAGGTCATCGAGTCGGGCATGCGGTAGCAGGTGGACGACGGGACGGCGACGTACTCGGCGAAGGCGCCGTTGACGGTGTCGCCGGTGGCGCCCCAGTTCGCGCAGAGGTTGCCGTGGCCGGCGCGGCACGGGCCGCAGTAGCCGCAGAACAGCGACGGGTCGACGGCGACGCGGTCGCCGATCTTCCACTCGCCCGGCACGTCCGCGCCGAGCTCGACGATCTCCCCGGCGAACTCGTGCCCGGGGACGATGGGATACGGCGTGGGCGGGAAGTGCCCGTCGGCGATGTGCAGGTCGGTCCCGCAGATCCCGCACGCTCCGACCTTGACGACGACCTGGCGTTCCCCGGGTTTCGGATCGGGCACCTCGCCGACCCTGATCTCACCGGGCCGGTCGACGATGGCGGCACGCATGCCTAGCCCCTTTCTCGCGCTCATATGAGCGGCGTTGACCTATGGCGTCGAGAACATGTGAAGGCATTACAGGACTGACCTCGGTGTTACGTCAACCTTTCGGGCAGATTTCGGGCTATAGTGCTCATATGAGCGCGTCCAAGAAGCAGCCGTCGCTGACTGAAGCGATCCTGCTGGCCACCATCGCCCGGCGCTTCTACGTGCAGGGACGCTCCAAGCTGGAGATCGCGGACGAGTTCGGCGTCAGCCGCTTCAAGGTGGCCCGGATGCTCGACACGGCCAGGGAGTCCGGCCTGGTCAGAGTCGAGTTCTCACTGCCGGCGCCGGTCGACCTGGCGCTGTCGGACGAGGTGCGTTCGGCGTACGGCCTGGAGCGGGCCCTGGTGCTCGAACGCTCAACCGAGCGCGAGCCGAGGGAGGTCGTCCGGGCCAAGATCGGGACTCTGTCCGCCCGGCTGCTGGAGGAGATCGCGACCCCTTCGGACGTCATCGGGCTGTCCTGGGCGCGGTCGGTGAACGCGATGACCGAGGCGATCCGGGCGCTGCCGCGGTGCCCGATCGTCCAGCTGTGCGGGGTGCAGGCGGGGATGGACATGCGCGGCCGTTCGGTGGAGACGGTCAGCCGCGTGACCTCGGTGTCCGGCGGCGACGCGTACCCGATCTTCGGCCCGCTGGTGCTGCCGGACCGCCGGACCACCGAGACGCTGCGGCGCCAGCCGGGCATCGCGGAGACGTTCGGCCAGTTCCGCAACCTGACGAAGGCGGTGGTCAGCATCGGCGCGTGGCAGCCGGGCGAGTCGACGGTGTACGACGCGCTGGACGAGGCCGAGCGAGCGGCGATCGCGGCTCGTGGGGCGACGGCGGAGGTCGCGGCGCGGCTGTTCGACGCTTCCGGGAACGCTTTGTCGACCGGGTTGGCGCACCACGTGCTGGCGATCAGCCACGAAGAGCTGACGGCGGTGCCGGAGGTGATCGCGCTGGGGTACAGCAGACCGAAGGCTTCGGCGGTGGACGCGGTGCTGCGGTCCGGCATGGTCACGACGCTGATCACCGACGCCGCGGCCGCAGTCCCGCTCCTGGCTCTGGCGGCGAAGAACCCGCCGCGCTGATACTCCCGCTGGAGTACCTTTCCGCCGGCTTCGTACTCCGGCGGGTGCAGATCTCGCGGTGCCGGGTCCGGGACGAAACCCGGGTCGCGCCGGATGTGGCCTCGCGGCCGCTCGGCGAGCCTTGACCGCGTGAAGACTTCCCCGCGCTGGCGCCAAGCCGTCGTCTGGCTGCACGTCGTGTCGTCCGTCGCCTGGATGAGCCAGGCCCTCGCCCTCGTCGTGCTGATGTCGCTGGCCCTGACGCATCCCGTCCCGGCCGCGACGTCGATGGCCGACCGGCTCGACTCCGTCCTGCTCGCCCCGATGGCGAACGTCTCGGCGTTCACCGGCCTCGTCCTCGCCGGCGCGACCGCGTGGGGCTACTTCCGGCATTGGTGGGTGCTCACGAAGTTCGCCTTGACGTTCATCCAGCTCTACGCCGGGATCTTCCTGCTCTCCCCCGCGCTGCGCGACTCCGCGGACACCGGCACGGCGACCTGGCCGCAGATCGCCGGAGCGTCGCTGATGGCGAGCGCGCTCTCGTTCCAGGCGTGGCTCTCGATCGCGAAGCCGGGTCGCAAGACACCGTGGTCCCCCGCCGCGAAGCCGCCGACCGCGCCGACCTGGGTGTTCGTCGCCGGGGTCGCCGCGCCCGCGTTCGACGTCGTCGCCGGGATCCTCGCCGGCTACCCGCTGCCGGCGTTGTCGCTGGTCACGCTGATCGTGCTCGGTCTTGAGCGGCGACGACGGCGTCGCCGTGCTCCGCGGCCCAGCGCCCGAAGCCCTCGATCGGCGCCAGCAGCGTCTCCCCCAGCGGCGTAAGCGCGTACGCGCCTTCGCGACGCTCGACGAGGCCGTCGAACTCCAGGCGTCGCAAGGCTTCCGTGAGCACCTTCGCGCTGATCCCGCCGATCGTGCGCCGGAGGTCGACGTGCCGGCGGGGGCCGTGGCGCAGCGCCCACACCACGACCGGGTTCCACGTGTTGGCGACCAAGTCGAACGCGAGCCGCGTCCGGCAGTCGGCGAGGAAGTCCATGGTTACCGTTCGGTTCCTTCCCGGGTTCCTACCGTCGTGCTGGTACCAGCCAAGCACAAGGAGGACGCATGCGGATCGGGATCTTCGGCACGGGCGGGATGGCGGACGCGCTCGGCACGCACTGGGCACGCGCCGGCCACGAACTGCTGGTGAGTGGCCGCCGCCCCGACGCACTGGCGAAGCGGCTGGGCGCGCGAAGCGGAACTTGGCGCGAAGTGGCTTCGCAGGCCGAAGTGCTGCTGCTCGCGCTCCCCGCCGACGCCGTCTTCGAGGTCCTCGCCGAGGCGGGCCCGCTGACCGGCAAGGTCCTGCTGGACTGCACCAACCAGCCGGGCCCGGATGGCGGTCTCCCGCCGGGCACCCCGGTCGCGGCCCGCATCGCGGCCGCGGCGCCGGACGCGCACGTCGTCAAGGCGTTCAACCTGGCCCACGTCGACATCTGGCGGCAGCCTCCCCGGACACTCACGGTCCCGCTTTGCGGCGACGACCCGTCGGCGCTGGACGCGGTCCGCACGCTGGTCCGCGACATCGGCTGCAAGCCGGTCCTCGGCGGCGGCCTCGACCGCGCGGCACTCCTGGAGGCGACCGCAGCGTTCGTCATCGGCCTGTGGTTCGCCGGCGAGGACGCCCAGGCGATCCTCGCGCCGGCCGGGTGAGAATGGCCCGGTGGGACTGATCGAGCACCTCGAAGCCCGGCTGGGCGCGCTCACCGGCGGCTGGAAACGCGACGGCTTCCAGGTCGGCGCGTATGCCGGCAGCCTCGGCGCGGACTGGTTCGCGACCGCCGGGCTGAGCCGGCATCCGTTGCATTCGCGCACGTCAGGGCGGCACCTGCGGCAGGAGCTGATCGTGGGCAGCCGTCCGGGCGAGCACACGACGGGCCTGCCGCACCTCCTGGGCCAAGTCGCGGACGAGCTGCTGGCATCCGGCCAGGCGCTGCTGCGAGGAGACGTCCTCGGCCCGCGCGGGCCATTGGCGCCGGGCAGCGCGATGGAAGCGTTGTACGCGGCGATTCCCGTCTACCACGACGACGAGTTCGCCGCGGTCGACCTCCCCGACGGCACCCGGGCGGCGATCGTGTGGCTGGTCCCGATCTCAGCCGCCGAAGCTGCGTACGTCGCTTCGCACGGCTGGAACGCATTCGAAGACGAGCTGGTCCGCCACGACCCGGACCTGCTGGACGTCGGCCGCGCCGAACTCCCGGTGTGCTGACCCGTCAGAGGCCGTACTCGATGGCGGTCGCGTCGGTTCCGCACTCGACCGGGGCGGGCGCCAGCGCGTACTCCACCATCGAGGCGGCCGACGCGGCCGGTGCCAAGCCCACGACCACCGCGGCGGCGACGAAGATCCCGGCCAGCAAACGCTTCATCATGGTCCCTCCCAGGTTGGGCGAACCTCCACGCTAACCCCGGAACCGCCCGGAACCGTTGCGCCATTGAGCGCACCCACTGCGTCCACGTCGCCCGATGCCAGGTCCGCCACCCGGGCGCGCAGGGGCGCTCCGCCGCGGGGCACCACCGTCACCGTCCCGTCGGCCAGATCCGTCACCACCGTGCTCAACGTCATCAGCGGGTCGCCGCCGGACGCACTGCGGTACACCTCGCCCGTCAACGCCGAGACCAGCCACTTCGCGTCCGGCTCGGCCGGGGCCAGGTGCGCGCACACCTCCGCGCGGGCCAGGCTCTCCTCCGGCGCCACGTCCCACTGCGGCGACAGCTGGCGGAAGTGGTTGGTGTGCCAGGAAAGCCCACTGCCCACAGTGGTCACCGCGGTCTCACTCCCGGCCTTCTCGACGACCGTCACCGCCGGCGAGCCGACCTGCCCCATCGTGTACGCGAACCCGCCCGCCGAAGGACGGGAACGCAGCACCGACACCGCTTCCGCCACGGAAGACGCGCGCTGAGCCGTGCGCGCCAAGAAGTGCCGGCCGGCGCACGGCGAAGGCGTCACCACGCTCACGCTGTCGATCCCCCACACCAGACCGTGCGTGGTCAGCGTGACCGTGTTGGCCGGCAGGAAACCCGGGTACCACCAGACGCACACGCCGGGCTCGCCGTCGATCAGCAGGGTCAGGAGCCGCCCGATGCCGTCGAACACCGGGGCGCCGTCCTCGTTGTGGCCGAGCAGCGAGGGCGAACCCACCCACGCCAGGTCCGTGCAGCCGGTGCCGTCGCCCGCGCCGAGGTCGCCGCGCAGGTTGGCCAGCAGCAGGTCGTCGAACGGCACGCCGGCCCCCGCTGCCAAAGCCGTCAGCTCGGCGTACGCGTCCGGGTGCTCGACCTGCGACGCCGATTCGATCGCCCGGAACAGCACCGGCGACCGCCGCGCCCGCTCGGCGACCGGCCAGGACGGCAGTCCCGCCAGGACGGTCCGGATGTCGGCGGCGGCGTACGAGCCCAGCGCCCGGAAAGCGGCTTCCCGGGGCCCGCTGACGACGGTCCAGCGCACGTCGCCGATCCGGTGCTCCCGCACTGTCGCCACCATGTGATCACGATGACTGAGCAGTCAGGAAATCGCAACGGCTAGTGCGCGCCCACCTCGATCACCCGCACCACGGCCGCGCCGGCCTCGTCGGACGCCGCCAGGTCGACCTCCGCGCTGATGCCCCAGTCGTGGTCGCCCGCCGGGTCGTCGAAGATCTGGCGCACCTTCCAGACGTCCGGCTGCTGCTCGATCATCAGCAGCGCCGGGCCGCGTGCGTCCGGGCCGGTGCCGAGCGTCTCGTACTCCTCGAAGTAGTCCTCGATCGCGTCTTCCCACGCGTCGGCGTCCCAGCCGGACCCCGCGTCCAGCTCGCCGAGCACGTTCCACGCCCGGCGCCCGAACAGCTCGACCCGGCGGAACAGCTCGTTGCGCACCAGCACCCGGAACGCGCGCTCGTTGCGCGTGACGGCCGGCGGTTCGGACGGCGGCCGCGTCGAAACCGGGCCTTCCTCGTCCGGGTGCCGCAGGGCCTCCCACTCGTCGAGCAGGCTGGAGTCGACCTGACGGACGAGCTCGCCGAGCCACTCGATGAGGTCCTGCAGCGGCTCGGTCTTGGCCTCGTCCGGCACCGTGTGGCGCAGGGAGTCGTAGACGTCCGTGAGGTAGCGCAGCACCAGCCCTTCCGAGCGGGCGAGCTGGTAGAAGCCGATGTACTCGACGAAGTTCATCGCGCGCTCGTACATGTCGCGCACCACGGACTTGGGCGACAGCTCGTAGTCGTCGACCCACGGGTGCCCCTGCCGGTAGCTGTGGAACGCGCCCTGCAGCAGCTCTTCGAGGGGCTTCGGGTACGAGACGTTCTCGAGCAGCTCCATCCGCTCGTCGTACTCGATGCCCTCGGCCTTCATGGCGTTCACGGCCTCGCCGCGCGCCTTGAACTGCTGCTGCGACAGCACCGGCCGCGGATTGTCCACCGTGGACTCCACAGTGGACACGACGTCGAGCGGGTAGCTCGGCGACTCCAGCTCGAACAGGTCGATCGCGGCCAGCGCGAACGGCGAAAGCGGCTGGTTGAGCGCGAAGTCGAACTGCAGGTCGACGGTGAGCCGGATGATCCGGCCCTGGTCGTCCGGTTCGGACAGCCGTTCGACGACACCGGCGGCGAGCAGCGCGCGGTAGATCGCGATGGCGCGCAGGATGAGCTTGCGCTGCGACGCGCGGTCCTCGTGGTTGTCCTCCAGGAGGTGCCGCATCGAGTCGAACGCGTTGCCCGGCCGCGAAATCACATTCAGCAGCATCGAGTGCGTGACCTTGAAGCTGGACGTCAGCGGCTCGGGCTCGGCCGCGATCAGCCGGTCGAACGTGCTCTCGGTCCAGTTGACGAAGCCCTCCGGCGCCTTCTTCCGGACGATCTTCTTTTTCTTCTTCGGGTCGTCGCCCGCCTTCTCCAGGGCCTTCGCGTTCTCGACGACGTGGTCGGGCGCCTGCACGACGACGTAACCGTCGGTGTCGTAACCCGCGCGCCCGGCGCGGCCGGCGATCTGGTGGAACTCGCGCGCCTTGAGGTGGCGCTGGCGGACGCCGTCGTACTTGGTCAGCGCGGAGAAGACCACCGTCCTGATCGGCACGTTGATGCCGACGCCGAGCGTGTCGGTCCCGCAGATCACCTTCAGCAGCCCCGACTGGGCCAAGGTCTCGACCAATCGGCGGTACTTCGGCAGCATGCCGGCGTGGTGGACGCCGATGCCGTGGCGGACCAGCCGCGAGAGCGTCTTGCCGAAGCCGGCGGCGAAGCGGAAGTCGCCGAGCAGGTCGGCGATGGCTTCCTTCTCGGCCTTGGTCGTGACGTTGATGCTCATCAGCGTCTGCGCCCGCTCGATGGCCGCGGCCTGCGAGAAGTGCACGACGTAGACCGGCGCCTGGCCGCCGTTGAGCAGCTCGGACATGGTCTCGTGCAGCGGGGTGAGCGCGTACCGGAAGGTCAGCGGCACCGGGCGCTGCACCGACGTGACCACCGCCGTCGGCTTGCCGGTGCGTCGGGTGAGGTCCTTTTCGAAGAAGGACACGTCGCCCAAGGTCGCCGACATCAGGACGAACTGGGCCTTCGGCAGCTCGAGGATCGGGACCTGCCACGCCCAGCCGCGGTCGGGCTCGGAGTAGAAGTGGAACTCGTCGGCGACGACCTGCCCGACCGGCGCCTCGGCACCGAACCGCAACGCGATGTTCGCCAGGATTTCGGCCGTGCAGCAGATGATCGGCGCGTCCGGGTTGACGCTGGAGTCGCCGGTCATCATCCCGACGTTGTCGGCGCCGAAGATCTCGATGAGCTGGAAGAACTTCTCCGACACGAGGGCTTTGATGGGCGCGGTGTAGTAGCTGCGGCGGCCCTGGGCGAGCGCGGTGAAGTGCGCGCCGACGGCGACGAGGCTCTTCCCGGAGCCGGTCGGCGTCGAGAGGATGACGTTCGATCCGGAGACGACCTCCATCACCGCCTCCTCCTGCGCCGGGTACAGCTCGATGCCCCGTTCGGCCGTCCAGGTCGTGAACGCTTCGAAGAGGGCGTCGGGGTCGGGATCCGCAGGCAGGAGGTCTGTGAGAGTCATCAGGCGTCCATCGTGCCATCCGCTCGTCGCAAAGTCGGCAGGGGCAATCGCGTCGCGCGTGGTAAACCCGTAGGCTTCGCGGTACCGCGCGTCGATCGGGTGATCCTTCCGGTCACGCGCGCACACGGGCGGTACTCCGGAGGGCTAAGGAATGGCACAGGACATCATCCCGATCGAACTCGGGCTGCCGCAGGGCGACGTCGTCACCCTGTGGGCCCCGCGCTGGCGGGAAGACGGCGAGGAGTGGGAAGCGTTCCTCGGCGACGAGGACGACCTGTACGCCTTCCCGGACGCCGCACACCTGGCCGCCTTCGTCCGCACGTCCGAGCGCCACGACCTGCTGGACCACCCGGCCTGGGACGCCGTGCCGTCGCTGAACGTGCCCGAGCTGATCCCGGACGAGGACCACACGTACGACCTCGTCGGCGTCCCGGAGCTCGTCGCCGAGGAGCCGGACGTCTGGCACATCGCGGAGCTGGCCGAGATCGTCGGCATCGTGCGTTCGCTCGCCGACGTCTGCGACCTCGAAGAGGTGCACGAGATCCTCGACTCGACCGAGGGCTTCTCGCTGCTCGACCAGGGCACGCTCCCGTTCACCGGGGGCGTCGGCGTGCAGGTGTGGAACGATCTGTCCGAGACGGTGTCGCAGAAGTGGGACACCGTGCTCGACGCGATCGACGGCCTGGTGACCGCGCCGGACGTCGACGAGAAGATCCTGGAGCAGACGGCCGAGGAGCTGGCGGCGTTCCACGAGGAGTCCGCCGAGGCCGAGGCCGGCGCCGAGGGCGAAGAGGACCTCGAGGCGATCGACTCCGCGGACTCCGACTCCGATGAGGACGAGGACGAGGAAGAAGAGGGCCCGGTCGGCTTCTGGGCCGAGGTCGGCATCGACCCGATCAAGATCATCACGTCCGGCGCGGAGTACTACACGCTGCGCTGCTACCTCGACGACGCGCCGGTGTTCCTCGGCAGCGAGGGCGAGATCGACGTGTTCACGTCGGAGAAGGCCCTCGCGCGGGCCCTGGCCGACGGCAAGGACCTGGCCGACACGGACCTCGCGGACGTGTCCACGTGGGACGAGGTCCTGGCGAAGGCGACGGCGGGCGAGCTCGAGGTCGAGGTCGACACCGAGAACACGTACGTGCTGACGGGCCTGGACGCGGACATCGCGGAGGGCCCGGAGGCGATCGACCCGACGCAGCTGGAGCTGGCGGTCGAGCTGATCTCGGACGCGGCGGACTGGGCGGGCGACGACTCGGCCGAGACGGCCCTGGCGGGCAACGAAAGCCTGGGCTGGCTGGTGTCGTTCGTCCTGCGCCCCGACCCGACGCGCCTCGAGCCGTCGGCGCCGTTCGACGCTGAGCAGAGCGCTTGGCGGAAGCTCGTCGAGGGGTTCGAGAACCGCCTGACGGTGGCTTGATCTTTTGACGCGAGGGCCGCCTCCCCTGGTTGGGGAGGCGGCCTTCGTCGTGTCCGGGCTCGTGGTTCGCGCGGCTTCAAAGGTCTTGAATGAGTCATTCAGGACGCTGGGTGCTCTGAATGACTCATTCAAGACACCGCAGGCATCCGGTGGCCGGCAGTGCTCAGTCGTCCGAAGCTCGTTCCGAGCGGACCGGGACCACCAGCACCGCCAACGCCGGGAAGACCGCCGCCACGCAGAACGCCAGTGCGTACCTGCTGTCGCCGATCACCAAGCCCAGCAGGGGCGGGGTCAGCGAGGCCGCGATGTTCTGGCCCGTGTTCTGCGTCCCCATCGCGCGGCCCGACCACGCCAGGCCCGCCAGCTCCGCCGACGCCGTGAAACCCAGGCCGTTGTCGGCCACCGTGATGATCCCCGCCAAGGCCAGCGCCAGCAGCACCACCCATGGCCAAGAAGCGTCGCCGAGGGCCACCAAGAGCATGACGAAGCAGCTCGACACCGCCAGCTGACGCATCGGGCGCAGCCGGCTCCCCACACGGTCCGACCACCAGCCCGACCCCAGCCGCCCCGCCGCGCCCAGTACCTGGACCACCGCCAGGTACCAGCCCGCTTCCAGGGGGCTCCAGTGCTGGACCCCCACCAGGTACGCCGGCGCGAACGCCGACACCGCGAACTGCGGCACCACCAGCAACGCGCTCGCACCGTGGACCCGCCACAGCGTCGCGTGCCGGTACGGCGAAGGTGGCTTCTCACCCGAAGACGCCCGGGGCGGCCGGGGCGGGTCCGTGACCAGCCACGCCACCAGCAGCGCGACGGCGATCGCCAGCCCGGCCGGCAGCAGCACCGCCGCGCGGAACCCGAAGTGCGCGGCCAGCGGCGGCAGCCCGAGCGCCGCGACGCCGACGCCGAGCGGCTGGGCCGTCTGGCGGATCCCCATCGCGACCCCGCGCTCGGACTTCGCGAACCAGCCCATCACGACGCGACCGCTCGCCGCGTTCACCGAAGCCGTACAGGCGCCGGCCGCCAGGAACACACCAAAGAGAAGCCCGACCGGGTGAGTTCCGACCCCGGCGTACACCAGGAGTAACCCCGAGGCACCCAGTCCGAGCGCCATGATCAGACGCTCTCCGTAACGGTCCGCAGCCGCGCCCCACGCGATCAGGGTGAACAGCAGCCCGATGCTCGGCGCCGCGACGACCGTGCCGGCCTGGGCCAGCGTCAGCCCCTCCGCGTCCCGCATGACCGGGACCAGGAACGGGATCCCGTAGAGGAACGAGCAGCTCGCGGTCTGCGCGGCGAGACCGAGCGCGAGGATGAGCCACCGTCGCGAACTCGCCTGCACCCGTTCGACCGAACCGTCCGCGACCTGCGCCATCTTCGTCACCGTCTCAATATCTGAGAACAACTTCCTATATGGTGAACGATAGTTGGCAAGGCTAAGGACCGCAACCACCCAGCGGCGGCGTCAGCTCAGCGCGGCGTACCCGGGCTTGATGACGTCGTCGATCAGCGCGAGCCGGGCATCGAAATCGATGAACGCGGATTTCATCGCGTTGATCGTGAACCACCGGAAGTCGTCGAGGTCATACCCGAAGGTCTCGTGCAGCGCGGCGAATTCGCTGGTCATCGTGCATCCGCTCATCAGCCGGTTGTCCGTGTTCACGGTCACCCGGAAGCGCAGCCGCTTGAGCAGGGCGAGCGGGTGCTCGCCGATCGAGCGCACCGTGCCTGTTTGGACGTTCGACGTCGGGCAGATCTCCAGCGGGATGCGGCGGTCACGGACATAGGCCGCCAACCGTCCAAGGTGGACCGTGCCGTCGGCGTCGCTCTTGATGTCCTCGACGATCCGCACGCCGTGCCCGAGCCGCTCGGCCCCGCAGTGCTGAATCGCCTCCCAAATGGACGGAAGTCCGAACGCTTCGCCCGCGTGAATCGTGAAATGCGCATTGTTCTGGCGCAAATACTCGAAAGCGTCGAGATTGCGGGTCGGGGGAAATCCGTCTTCGGGTCCGGCGATGTCGAAGCCGGCCACGCCGGCGTCGCGGTAGCGGACGGCCAGGTTCGCGATCTCGAGGGCCCTGGCGTGCTGGCGCATCGCGCAGAGCAACGTCCCGACGCGGATCGAACCGCCGTTCGCGGCCACGCGCCGTGTGCCCTCCGTGAACCCCGCCTGGACAGCCTCAACCACCGCATCGAGTGACAGTCCGCGTTCGACGAACAACTCCGGTGCGTAGCGCACCTCGGCGTAGACGACGCCGTCGGCGGCCAGGTCCTCGACCGCTTCCGCGGCGACCCTGACCAGCGATTCCTCCGTTT
The DNA here is from genome assembly GCF_030182635.1 of Amycolatopsis ponsaeliensis. Lineage (NCBI taxonomy): Bacteria > Bacillati > Actinomycetota > Actinomycetes > Pseudonocardiales > Pseudonocardiaceae > Amycolatopsis > Amycolatopsis ponsaeliensis. The sequence goes on along the minus strand of NZ_JAPZLD010000041.1, from coordinate 14,869 downwards.
GCATCACTCCGCAGGTGTGCGCGAAGGTCTCGAGGTAGGACACGAGTGAGCCGGAGTCCGCCGCACGGCGGAACCACGTGCCCAGCTCGGCCGGATCGGTGGTGGGCAGACCGGCGTAGCCGGTGGCTTCGGCGAGCTCGGCGACCGTGGCCGGGCGGAGGCCGCCGTCGAGGTGGTCGTGCAGGAGGACCTTCGGCGCACGGCGGAGCGTCTCGCTGGTCAGAACAGGGCTTTCGTCAGGCATCCCCCAACGGTAACCTCGTTGTCATTCCCCTACATGGACGTAACTCTCAGGCTCCGGTCAACGCTCAGCGTTGACGATCATGCGACGAATCGGCCATCCGGGGGCAGCCTCCGTAATACACGCTTCACGGGGGCCATACGCACAGCAATTTCGCAATCGTTAAGCTTCGTGGCACGTCCCTCCATTTCCCCGCCGACGAAGGACACACAGCAGTGACCACTGACAACCACATTGCCGCCCCGTCCTTCGACCGGATGCGCAACATGCTGGTGCGCGCGGCCGAAGTGCGTGAGAGCGAGCAGCAGCAGATCTTCGACGCGCTCGACGACATCTACGCCCGCCTCGCGCCGGTGGACTCGCTGGGCGCGGTCCGCAAGCGGCTGTCCGAGATGCCCGACCGCACCGAGGTCAGCGTCCTGGCCGAGCGCCTCGACGAGACGATGTCGCGACTCGAGGCCCAGGACAACGCGATCGCCGCGCTGACCCGTGCCGTCGAGAGCATCGTCGACAAGCTGGCCAAGCCGTTCGCGCAGCTCGACGGCCGGCTCGACGGCATGGCCGCCCGCTTCGAGGGCGTCGCGGGCCGGATGGACGGACTCGAGGACAAGCTCCAGAACATCCACCGCCGGATCGACGAGGTCGGCAGCCACCTCGACAAGCAGGACGCGAAGCTCGACTCGATCCCGCAGTCGGTGCACGGCCCGGTCCGCGAGCGGATCGAGCAGGCCGAGGCGTCGCTGCGCGACCGCGTCGACCACGCCGACCACGAGCTGCGGGGCAAGGTCGACGAGCTGAGCCGCACCACGCAGGAGCGCATCGGCGAGCTGGACCGCGTCACCGGCGAGCGCATCGGCGCGAACACCGAGGCGCTCAAGACGGCGCTGACCGAGACCGGCGAGATGATCGACGCCTCGGACCGCCTGGAGAAGCTCGGCAACCGCCTCGAGACGGTCACCACCCGCCTCGACGAGCTGGCCGGCCGCCTCGACAAGGTGGAGGACGGCTTCCTCTCCGGCATCGGCGACCTCGACGGCGCGCTCAAGGCCGGGCTGTCCAAGGTCGAGGGCACGCTGTCCAAGCAGCCGGACACCGACTCGGTCGACACGCTGGTCCGCAAGAGCAACGACGAGAGCGTCCGCCGCATCGGCGGCCAGCTCGACGAGGCGATGGCGACGTTCGCGGAGCTGATGCTCGGCGGCGGCCCGGCCGTCCAGCAGATCTCCCCGCCGCCGCCGGCCCCGCGCCAGCCGCGTCGCAGCTCCCGCAACGGCCGCGCCCCGAAGCCGGCCGACGCCAAGGCCAAGACGGGCGAAGGCGCGGAAGAAGCCACGGAGTAACCCAGCTACACGAGAAGGCCCCCGCCGGGATCCGGTGGGGGCCTTCTCACGTCAGGCGATGGTCATGAGGGGCACCCTCATGGACTTAAGAGCCATGAGGGTGCCCCTCATGGCATTCGCCCGCGGGGATGCGACCTCGGGTGTCACTCAGTCGGGTGATCATCTTCGCGATGATCATCACACCGTGCCGCGGATCGTCTCCCGGACGATCGGGCCCGGCGCGGGGGCCGAGTCGGCGACGGCGAAGCTTCCGTTGAGCGCCGACAAAGCCGCCGGGACCGCTTCCGGCGTGTCCGTGTGCAGCTCCAGCAGCGGCTCACCCTCGGTGACCCGATCGCCGGGCTTGGCCAGGCACAGGATCCCCGCCGCGGCCTGGACCGGGTCCTCCTTGCGGGCCCGGCCCGCACCCAGCCGCCACGCCGCGACACCCACCGCGTACGCGTCCAGCGAAGCCAGCACTCCCGAAGCCGGCGCGACCACCGTGTGGACGTGCGAGGGAGTCGGCAGCGGCGCCGACGGGTCGCCGCCCTGGGCGGAGATCATCCGGCACCACGTCTCGTACGCCTCGCCGGAAGCCAGCACCGCCGCCGGGTCCACGTCGAGACCGGCGAGGGCCAGCATCTCCCGCGCCAACGCGAGCGTCAGCTCGACGACGTCCGCGGGCCCGCCGCCCTGCAAAACAGAAACCGACTCCGCGACCTCCACCGCGTTCCCGACCGCGCGCCCCAGCGGGACGTTCATGTCGGTCAGCAGCGCCGTCGTCGGGACGCCGTGGTCGACGCCGATCGAGGTCAACGTCGAGGCCAAGGTCCGGGCCTGGTCCAGGGTCTTCATGAACGCGCCCGACCCGAACTTCACGTCCAGGACCAGCCCGGACGCGCCCTCCGCGATCTTCTTGCTCATGATCGAGCTGGCGATCAGCGGGATCGACTCCACAGTGGACGTCACGTCCCGCAGCGCGTACAGCTTCTTGTCCGCCGGGGCCAGCCCGGACGTCGCCGCGCAGACCACCGCGCCGACGTCTTCCAGCTGAGCCTGAATTTCGGCCGTGGACAGCGAAGCACGCCACCCCGGGATCGACTCCAGCTTGTCGAGCGTCCCGCCGGTGTGCCCGAGCCCGCGCCCGGACAGCTGCGGCACCGCCGCGCCGCACGCCGCCACCAACGGCGCCAGCGGCAGCGTGATCTTGTCGCCGACGCCGCCCGTCGAGTGCTTGTCGACCGTCGGCCGCGAGACGTCCAAAGAGAGCCGCTCGCCCGAGGAGATCATCGCGCCGGTCCACCGCGAGATCTCGTCGGAGTCCATGCCCCGCAAGAAGATCGCCATGGCCAGCGCCGACATCTGCTCTTCGGCGACCTCGCCGCGCGTGTAGGCGTCGACGACCCAGTCGATCTGCTCGTCCGAAAGCCGGCCACCGTCCCGCTTCACCCGGATGACGTCGACCGCCGCGAACGCGCTCACGGCAGGTCGTCCGGGCCGAAGGCGTCCGGCAGCACGTCCGACATCGGCAGGATGCCGCTGGGCGTGTCCACCAGGCACGCGGAACCGCCCAATTCGAACAGGATCTGCCGGCAGCGCCCGCACGGCATCAGCAGGTCACCGGCGCCGCTGCGGCACGCCACCGCGACCAGGCGCCCGCCGCCGGACAGCCGCAGTTGGCCGGCCATCGTGCACTCCGCGCAGAGCCCGAGCCCGTAGGACGCGTTCTCGACGTTGCAGCCGACGACCACCCGGCCGTCGTCCACGATCCCGGCGACTCCCACGTGCAAGCCCGAATAAGGCGCGTACGCATGAGAAGCCGCTTCAATCGCGCGAGAACGCAGCGCGTCCCAGTCCACAGTGGACGTCATCAGTCTTCACCCCGCCGGTACGGCTGCCCGTCGGCCTTCGGCGGCCGCAGCCGCTGCGAAGCCACCGCCAGCACGATCAGCGTCACGAAGTGCGCGGTGTACGGGATGAGATCGGACGGCAGCGTGTCGTTCGACCAGTAGATCGCGTACAGCACGCCCGCGCCGACGACGCCGAGCCCCGCCGCGATCCACTGGCGGCGGAACAGCTGCACGACGACGATCACGCCGAGCAGGATCACCGCGCCGTACAGCAGCGCGAGCACCGCTTCGCCGCCGCCGGCGAGCTGCAGGCCGTCCGCGTAGCCGAACAGCGCCGCGCCGCCGAGCAGGCCGCCCGGGCGCCAGTTGCCGAAGATCATCGCCGCGAGGCCGATGTACCCGCGGCCGTTCGTCTGGTTCTCCAGGTAGTCCGCGCCGCCGCGCAGCAACACCAGCGACGCGCCACCCATGCCGGCCAGCGCGCCGGAGATGAGCATCGCGATGTACTTGTGCCGGTAGACGTTGACGCCCAGGGACTCCGCGGCCACCGGGTTCTCGCCGCACGAGCGCAGCCGCAGGCCGAAGCGGGTCTTCCAGAGCACCCAGAAGCTCACCGGCACCAGGATGATCGCGATCATCGTCAGCGGCGCCACCTCGGTGACCAGGCCGCGCAGGATGCCGGCGACGTCGGAGATCCCGACGCGCTGTTCCTTCTCGAGGTCGCCGAGCCAGTCGGACAGGCCCGAAGCCGAGTAGGTGTCGAACTTCGGCACCACCGGCGACTGCCGCGGGTTGCCCGACAGCGGCTCGAAGATGAGGTTCGCCAGGTACTTCGTGACGCCGAGGCCGAGCAGGTTGATCGCGACACCGGAGACGATGTGGTTGACGTTGAACGTCACCGTCGCCACCGCGTGCAGCAGTCCGCCCAGCGCGCCGAACACGAGCGCGGCCACCAGGCCGACCCACGCGCCGCCGTAGTACGAACCCCAGGCGGCGCCCCAGGTCCCGAGGATCATCATGCCCTCGAGGCCGATGTTGACGACGCCGGCGCGTTCGGCCCAGAGGCCGCCGAGCGCGCACAGCAGGATCGGCAGCGCCAGGCGCAACGCCGTCGAGGACGTGTTCGACGACGTCAGCGCGGCGACGCCGGTGGAGTACGACGCCGTCGAGACGACGGCGATGGCGATGACGGCCCAGATGACCCCGCGGAGCCAGCCGGGGATCCGGGACCGCTTGCGGTGCACCGGCATGGTGCCGGGGCTGCCCGGGTCGGGCCGGGAGATGTCGGTGAGCGTGGTCATCAGACCGCACCCCCTTCGGCGACCGAAGCGCCCTTGCGGCCGTTGCCGGCGAGTGCGCGGCCGACCCTGCGTTGTTCGGCGGCGAGGTCCGCCCGGCGCACGACCTCGTACGCCACGACGACCGACAGCACGATGATGCCCTGCATGATCGTCGCGATCTCCTTGGACACGTTGATCTGCTCCAGCGACACCGCCGAGGTGTCGAGGAACGCCCACAGCAGCGCGCCGAGCGCGATGCCGCCGGGGTGGTTGCGGCCCAGCAGCGCGACGGCGATGCCGGTGAAGCCGTACATCTGGGTCGAGGTGATGCCGTAGGTGTAGTCGCGGCCGAGCAGTTCCGGCATCGCGACCAGACCCGCGACACCGCCGGAGAGCAGCATCGCGATCAGCGTCATCTTCTTGGCGTTGACGCCACCCGCGGCGGCCGCGGTGGTCGACTCACCGGACGCCTTGAGCTCGAAGCCGAACCGCGTGCGGTTGAGCATGAACCAGTAGGCGGCACCGATGATCGCGGCGATGACGACGAACCCGAAGAGCGTGCCCGAGCCGAGCGGGATGCCGGGGATCCGGCCGGACGACGCGATCTCCCGCGTCCCGATGTTGTTGCCCCGCTGCACGCCGAACTGGTCGGCGTTGATGAGGAAGGCGATGATCCCGCCGACGATCGCGTTCAGCATGATCGTCGCGATCACCTCGCTCACCCCGCGGGTGACCTTGAGGATCGCCGGGATGGCCGCGTACGCCGCGCCGGCGACGACCGCGACGATGAGGATGACCAGCGTGTGGATCACCGGCGGCAGCTGGAGCGCGCCGCCGGCGATGGCCGCGACGACCGCCGCGAACCGGTACTGGCCCTCGACACCGATGTTGAAGAGGTTCATCTGGAAGCCGATGGCGACCGCGAGCCCGGACAGGTAGTACACGGTCGCGAGGTTCACGGTGTCGACCGCGGTCGAGCCCTTGAACATCTGGCCGATCATCGTGCCGTACGCCTCGAGCGGGTCGGCACCCGAGATGATCAGGGCGATCGCCGACAGCAGCACGGCGAACACGATCGCCAGCAGCGGTGGCAGCAGTTTCGTGCGCCAGGAGGTCATTCTTCGTCACCCTCTCCGGCGCCGGTCATCGCCGAACCCAGTTCTTGAGGCGTCACGGTGGCGGGGTCGGCTTCGCTGACGAGCCGCCCGCGCAGCATGACGCGGATCGTGTCGGACAGGCCGATCAGCTCGTCGAGGTCGGCCGAGATCAGCAGCACGGCGAGGCCGGCCGCGCGGGCCTGGCGGATGTTCTCCCAGATCAGCGCCTGCGCGCCGACGTCGACACCGCGGGTCGGGTGCGACGCGATCAGCAGCACCGGGTTGCCGGACAGCTCCCGCCCGACGATCAGCTTCTGCTGGTTGCCGCCCGAGAGCGCCGCGGCGGGGACGTCGATCCCCGGCGTGCGGACGTCGTACTCGCGCACGATCCGCTCGGTGTCCGCGCGCGTGCCCGCGATGTCGAGCAACTGTCCTTTGGAGACCGGTTCGCGGGTCTGGTAGCCGAGGATCCGGTTGACCCACAACGGTTGCGTGAGCAGCAGGCTGTGCCGCGTGCGGTCTTCGGCGATGTAGCCGATACCGGCCTCGCGCCGCGCCAGCGTGCCCGCCTTGGTGATGTCGCGCGCTTTGCCCTCGGCGTCGACCAGCTCGATCGTGCCGGCGGACGGCTTGCGCATGCCCATGATCGTCTCGACCAGCTCGGTCTGGCCGTTGCCCTCGACACCCGCGACGCCGAGCACCTCGCCCGCGCGCACGGTGAAGGTGATGTCGTCGAGCGCGTTGCGGTCCGAGCCCTCGGCGCCCAGCGTCAGCCCGGTCAGCCGCAGCACGGCGCGGTCGGTGACGGTGGACTCGCGGGTCTCCGGGCTGGGCAGCTCCGAGCCGACCATCATCTCCGCGAGCTGGCGGGAGGTGATGGTCTTCGGGTCGGCCGTGCCCACGGTCGTGCCGCGCCGGATCACCGTGACGGTGTCGGCGATCGCGCGCACCTCGTCGAGCTTGTGCGAAATGAAGAGGAAGGTGTAGCCGTCGCCCTTCATCTCCCGGACGGTCGCGAACAGCGCGTCGACCTCCTGCGGCACGAGCACCGCGGTCGGCTCGTCCAGGATGATGATCTTCGCCCCGCGGTAGAGCACCTTGACGATCTCGACGCGCTGGCGGTCGGCCACGCCCAGCTCTTCGAGCAGGGTGTCGGGCTTGGCGTGCAGCCCGGTCCGCTCGGCGAGCTCGGCCAGCCGCGCCCGGGCGACGCGCCCGATGCCGTGCAGGCCCTCGGCGCCGAGGAACACGTTCTCGCCGACCGTGAGGTTGTCGGCCAGCATGAAGTGCTGGTGCACCATGCCGATCCCGGCGCGGATGGCGTCCTGCGGGTTGCGCAGCTTCACCTCGTCGCCGTTGATCGCGATCGTGCCCTCGTCCGGCGGCTGCATGCCGTAGAGGATCTTCATCAGGGTGGACTTGCCGGCGCCGTTCTCGCCACAGATGGCGTGCACCTCGCCCGCGGCGACGGTGAGGTTGACGTCGGAGTTGGCCACCACGCCGGGGAACCGTTTGGTGATCCCGGTCAGCTGGACGGCGGGGACGCCCCGGTCGGGGACGGCCTCGGCCGGGGCCTCGGCAGTGCTCATGGGCGGGAGAATTCCATCTCTGTCAAAACACGTGAGGGCTCGGAGGGAGAAGTCCCTCCGAGCCCTGCCCGCGTTGTCAGCTACTTCTGCGGCTTGTCCGAAACGGTGATCGCGCCCGAGATGATCTGGGCCTTGTAGCCGTCCAGGACGTCCTTGATGTCGTCGACCTTGCCGCCGGAGGTGGCGTAGCCGACGCCGTCGACCTTGAGGTCGAACCGCTTCGGCAGGACGGTCAGGTCGCCCTTCGCGACAGCCTGGATGTAGTCGAACACCGCGACGTCGACCCGCTTGAGCATGGACGTGATGATGACGTCCTTGTCGGCCTCGACGGTCTTCTGGTTGTACTGGTCGGAGTCGACGCCGATGGCCAGCGCGTTGCCCGACTTGGCGGCGTCGAAGACACCCTTACCGGAAGCGCCGGCGGCGTGGTAGATGACGTCCGCGCCCTTGGCGATCTCGGCCGCGGCCTTGGCGTTGCCCTTCGGCGGGTCCTGGAACCCGGAGAAGTCGCCGGCCGGGGTGAGGTACTCGTCCTCGATCTTGATCTTGGACGAAACCGTCTTCGCGCCCTGCAGGAAGCCGGCCTCGAACTTCTGGATCAGCGGGGTGTTGACACCGCCGACGAAGCCGACGTGGCAGCTCTTGCTCTTGTACGCGGCGGCGACGCCGGCCAGGAACGAGCCCTGCTCCTCGGCGAAGACCAGCGGCGTGACGTTCGGGAGCGTGATCGAGTCGTCGTCGACGATCGCGAACTTGGTGTTCGGGTACTTGGCGGCGACGGCCTTGACCGCGTCGGCGTAGGCGAAGCCGACCGCGACGATCGGGTTCAAGCCCTGGGAGGCCATCTGGTCGAGGCGCTGCTGCTTGGCCGACTCGGCCTCGCTGGCGGACGCGGTGCTCTCGTTGACCGTCTTCACGCCCAGATCGGACTTCGCCTTGTCGGTGCCCGCGGCGGCGGCGTCGTTGAACGAGGCGTCACCCCGGCCGCCGACGTCGAAGGCCAGGCCGATCTTCAGCGCGCTGCCGTCCACTTTGCCCCCGGTGGCGGCGGTGCTGCTCGAAGCGGCGGGCGCGGCGGGTGGCTTCTGCGCGGTGACGCAGTCCGAGCCACCCGACGAAGGCGCGGCGCTGTTGTTGCTGCTACCACCGGCCGAGTCCTTGGCGCACCCGGCCAGGGCGAGCACCCCGGCCATGGCCGCGGCGGCCAGCGCGGTTCCACGCATGCGACGCAACGTGTGTCTCCCTCCCCGCTGATCCAGCGGATGGTCAAGGGCACGACCCGGCCCACTGCCGGGTCGACCGCCAGACCGTACCCAACGGACAGGAAAGCGCCATAGGAACGGCACGCTACGTAACACAAACGTTTACTCACGAGTCGCGCGCGCGACCGGACGTGCACCGCCCGTGATCAAAAGGCTCACAGGGCGCTGCTTTCGGCGGAGTCCCGGGCTCCGGGACGGCCGAAATACCGTTTGATGTGACTCAGTGTGCCAGCCAGACCGAAGGGTGGGCCAGTCCAGTCACCCTGTGAGATGACGGCCATTCAGGCGCAGGTGAGCCGCGCCGCGGCCCAGTCGCTGCGGTCGTAGGAGTTGCCGTCGCCGCCGTCGGTGACCACCAGGCGCAGGTACCGGGCGCCGTGGAGGTCGGCCGTCAGCGCCACCGCTGGGTCCTGCCACGTCCGGACGCCGGTCGCGGCGACCCGGGAGCCGTCCGCGTAGACCTCGAACGTCGCCGAGCCCTGCTTGTTCGTCGCCTCGCGTTCGTCGTCGACGCCGACGTCCGCGGTGAACGTCGTGCAGCGGCCGCCCAGGTAGAAGACGACCTCACTCGGGGCGTGGGCGCCGAGGCCCTTCGGGTAGACGGCGCCGTTGATCGTCAGGGGCTTGCCGTCGCCCGCCGGGATGCTGCCGTTGGACATGTCCCGCTCGACCGGGCCGTAGCCGTTCTTCTCCGCCGCCCAGCGCAGGTCGCTGGCCCAGGCCGGGGCGGCCGGTGGCGCCGCGGGCACCGTCAGCTGCTGGTCACCGGCCCAGCTCACCTGGCCGAACCCGATCGTGCGGTAGGTGACGCCGCCGCGCAGCACCGCCGTCGTGCCTTCGGTTCCGGCCGGCGGGGTGACCCGCCAGCGCCCGGCGGCGCTGTCGCCGGTACCGAGCACGAACGCCCGTGGCCGGGACAGCTGTTCGACGCGCCAGCCGGCGGGCGCGGTCAGCGTGACGCGCGGGTCGAACACCGGGACCCGGGCCTCGTCGGTCGCGGAGACCGTGACCTCGAACGGCTTCCCGGCGGGAGTGATCTCGCCCGGCACGCCGGGCACCGGCGCCGTCAGCTCGACGCCGGTGCTCACGAGCGGCGCGTTCCGCAGCCAGGAGCCGCCCGCGTGAACCCGGTACACGACCGTCGCGTGCGGCGGGACGACCGCGGAGATCCGGCCGGCGGTCTGGAGGTCGCGGTGGGCCCAGAGGTCGCGGGCGGAGTACCCGGCGGCCTTCGGGAGGCCCACGGCGGCCGCGGTGGTGCCGATCGAGGCGTTGGAGGTCGTTTCGTTGAAGAGCGCGACCGCGACGTCGCCGTTCGCGAGGGGCTTGGCGAAGACCCAGTGACCGTCCTGGTTGGACAGCACGCGCGCCTGGATCCCGCGGCGGTCCTGGTCGAGGGCGATGACCTCGGCGTTGCGCAGGACGTCGAAGTTCGCCGGCGACACCTTGCGCAAGTCGGCGCCGATGAGCAGCGGGGCGGCCATCATGGCCCACAGCGAGAAGTGGGACGCGTATTCCTCGGTCGTCATGCCACCGTTGCCGACCTCGAGCATGTCGGGATCGTTCCAGTGGCCCGGACCGGCGTACGGCGCGAGCGGCGCGTTCGCCTTGAGGATCTGGACCATCTTCGCCCAGTTGTCCTTGATGTCGCCGGTGGTGCGCCACAGGTGCCCGACGTCCGCGCCCCACTCCCACGGTTTGTTCTCGCCCCACTCGCAGAGCGAGTACACGATCGGGCGACCGGTCTTCGCCAGCGCGTCGCGCATCTTCGTGTAGCGCTCGAGCGCGGGCCGTCCCTCGTTGTTGCAGTTGTCGTACTTGAGGTAGTCGACGCCCCAGTCCGCGAACGTCCGCGCGTCGACGTCCTCGTGGTCGAGCGCGCCAGGCTGGGTCTTCGCGCAGGTCACCGTGCCCGCGCTGGTGTAGATCCCGAACTTGAGGCCCTTTGAGTGGACGTAGTCGGCCAGTGCCTTGATCCCGTTCGGGAAGCGGGCCTTGTTCGCCTGCATCCGGCCTTCGGCGTCGCGTGCCGGCTCGGCCCAGCAGTCGTCGACGTTGACGTACTGGTAACCGGCGGCCTTCAGGCCCTGGGCGACGAAGATGTCCGCGGTGTCGCGGATGATCTGCTCGTCGACCGCGCAGCCGGTGGTGTTCCAGTTGTTGAAGCCCATCGGCGGGGTGAGCGCCAATCCGTCCGGCAGTGCCTGGGCGGGCGTGACCACCGCCACGGGAAGCAGTGCCGCGACGGCGATCACCAAGCCGAGTCGTCTCACCAGAACGTCACCCCATCGTGAGAGATCCGATGTATCTGGCAGCGACAGTAGGAACGACGCGACAGTTGGTCAACAACAAACGGACCGCACCAGCCTTTTGGTCTAGTGCATCAGATATCAGATGTTGTAGAGATCAGATCTCCGGTGATCACGGCCCGCCACGGCACCGCACGGTCGAGTGTGCTGCGCCACACCGCCGGGTGGCGGTACGGGAGTACCGGTGTCTGGTCCATCACAGAGGGGAACCCGGAGGTGAGCCGCCTGCCGGGTGCGGGTCTAGCATCCGATTCATCCAGGCTCGATGACGTTGATCTCGGCAAGTTCGGCCGTTCCGGCGCGACTGCGGACCTCACCGGCCACCGGGCACAAGTCAGACGTTGGAGGCCGTTCACCGATGTCCACCACGGCGAGCACTGCCACTCAGGCAGGGGCGAGCGATCGGGCGGGTGCCTCACGCCGGCAGGGGACCTTCTACCGGGGCGACCCCGGCATGTGGTCCTGGGTGCTGCACCGCATCACCGGCGTGCTCACATTCTTCTTCCTGTTCGTGCACGTGCTCGACACCGCGCTGGTGCGCGTGTCGCCGAACACCTACGACCAGGTCATCGAGACCTACAAGACCCCGATCGTCAACCTCCTCGAGGTGGGCCTGGTCGGCGCGGTCCTCTTCCACGCGCTGAACGGCATCCGCGTCATGCTGGTCGACTTCTGGTCGAAGGGCCCGAAGCTGCAGAAGGCCATGCTGTGGGTGATCGGCGTGGTCTGGGTCGTCGTGATGGTCCCCGGTGCCTTCTTCATGCTGAAGCGCACCGTCGAAACGCTCTTCGGGGGTAACTGACATGGCCGACCTCGCCCTCGCGAACCCCCGCGCGCCGAAGCGCCCCGCCGCCCGCCGCAGCAACTTCGAGCTCTACAGCTGGCTGTTCATGCGGATCTCCGGCCTGGCCCTGATCATCCTGGTGCTCGGCCACCTGCTGATCATGAACATCCTCGACGGCGGTGTGCACCGGATCAACTGGGGCTTCGTCGCCGGCCGCTGGGCCTCGCCGTTCTGGCAGTTCTGGGACCTGGCCATGCTCTGGCTGGCCGAGATCCACGGCGGCAACGGCCTGCGCACCATCATCGACGACTACGCGCGCAAGGACAGCACGCGGTTCTGGCTGAAGATCCTGCTCTACGTCTCGATGGTGCTGATCCTGGCCGTCGGCACGATGGTGATCTTCACCTTCGACCCGAACATGCCCGCGAACTGAAGCCCGGAGACTTCCCACCATGCAGTTCCACAAGTACGACGTGGTGATCGTCGGCGCCGGCGGCGCCGGGATGCGCGCGGCCATCGAGTCCGGCCAGCGCACCCGTACGGCGGTCCTCACCAAGCTCTACCCGACCCGGTCCCACACCGGCGCGGCCCAGGGCGGCATGTGCGCCGCGCTGGCGAACGTCGAAGAGGACAACTGGGAGTGGCACACCTTCGACACGATCAAGGGCGGCGACTACCTGGTCGACCAGGACGCCGCCGAGATCATGGCGAAGGAGGCCATCGACGCGGTCCTCGACCTCGAGAAGATGGGCCTGCCGTTCAACCGCACGCCCGAGGGCAAGATCGACCAGCGCCGCTTCGGCGGGCACACGCGTGACCACGGCAAGGCCGCGGTGCGCCGCGCCTGCTACGCCGCGGACCGCACCGGCCACATGATCCTGCAGACGCTGTACCAGAACTGCGTCAAGTACGGCACGGAGTTCTTCAACGAGTTCTACGTGCTCGACCTCGTCACCAGCCCGGACGAGAACGGCAACCCGGTCGCCTCCGGCGTCGTCGCCTACGAGCTGGCCACCGGCGAGCTGCACGTCTTCCAGGCGAAGTCGATCGTGATGGCCACCGGCGGCGCGGGCAAGATCTTCAAGACGACGTCGAACGCGCACACCCTCACCGGTGACGGCCTCGGCATCATCTTCCGCAAGGGCCTGCCGCTGGAGGACATGGAGTTCTTCCAGTTCCACCCGACCGGTCTCGCGGGCCTGGGCATCCTCATCTCCGAAGCCGTCCGCGGCGAGGGCGGGATCCTGCGCAACGCGTCCGGCGAGCGGTTCATGGAGCGCTACGCCCCCACCATCAAGGACCTCGCGCCGCGCGACATCGTGGCGCGCTCGATGGTGCAGGAAGTGCTGCAGGGGCGTGGGTGCGGGCCGAACAAGGACTACGTCGTCCTGGACGTCACGCACATCCCCGAGGAGACGCTGAACGCGAAGCTCCCGGACATCATGGAGTTCTCCCGGACCTACCTGGGCGTCGACCCGGTCAAGGAGCCGGTGCCGGTGTTCCCGACCTGTCACTACGTGATGGGCGGCATCCCGACCAACATCCACGGCGAAGCGCTGCGGGACAACGAGAACGTCATCCCGGGCCTGTACGCCGCGGGCGAGGTCGCGTGCGTGTCCGTGCACGGCTCGAACCGCCTGGGCACGAACTCGCTGCTGGACATCAACGTGTTCGGCCGCCGCGCCGGCATCGCGGCCGCGGAGTACGCGCTGGCGCACGAGCACGTCGAGCTGCCTTCGGATCCGACCACTTTGGTGGAGGAGCAACTGGCGGGCCTGCTGTCGGAGCACGGCGACGAGCGCGTCGCCGACATCCGCAAGGAAATGCAGCAGACGATGGACTCGCACGCGTCGGTGTACCGGACCGAGGACACGCTGAAGCAGGCGCTGACCGACATCCAGGCGCTGAAGGCGCGGTACCAGCGGATCACCGTGGCGGACAAGGGCAAGCGGTACAACACCGACCTGCTCGAGGCCGTCGAGCTGGGCTTCCTGCTGGAGCTGGCCGAGGTCCTGGTCGTGGGCGCGATCGCGCGCAAGGAGTCCCGCGGCGGCCACGCCCGCGAGGACTACCCGACCCGCGACGACACGAACTTCATGCGGCACACCATGGCGTACAAGCAGGGCACCGGCCTGGCGTCCGACATCCGGCTCGACTACAAGCCGGTCACCTTCACCCGCTACGAACCGATGGAGCGGAAGTACTGATGACTGCCATTGCCGAAGCTCCTTCGTCTTCCGCTTCCGACGAGCACACCCCGATCACGGTCACGCTGAAGATCCTCCGGTTCAACCCGGAGGTGGATTCGGAGCCGCACTGGGAGTCCTACGAGGTCCCGGCCCAGCGCACCGACCGGCTGCTGAACCTGCTGTTCTACGTCAAGGACTACCTCGACGGAACGTTCTCGTTCCGCCGCTCGTGCGCCCACGGCGTGTGCGGGTCCGACGCGATGCAGATCAACGGCATCAACCGGCTGGCCTGCAAGGTCCTGATGAAGGACCTGCTGTCGCCGTCCGGCAAGCCGACAACGATCACGATCGCCCCGATCAAGGGCCTGACGACGTTGAAGGACCTGTACGTCGACATGGACCCGTTCTTCGAGGCTTACCGGGCGATCAAGCCGTACCTGATCACTTACGGGAACGAGCCGACCCGGGAGCGGATCCAGTCGCAGGCTGATCGCGACCGGTTCGACGACACTACCAAGTGCATTCTTTGTGCTTGCTGCACTTCGTCGTGTCCGGTGTATTGGAATGACGGGTCGTACTTCGGGCCCGCGGCGATCGTGAACGCGCACCGGTTCATCTTCGACTCCCGCGATGAGGGGGCTGAGGAGCGTCTGGACATCCTCAACGACGGCGAGGGTGTCTGGCGCTGCCGGACGACGTTCAACTGCACGGACGCCTGCCCGCGCGGGATCCAGGTGACCAAGGCGATCCAGGAAGTGAAGCGCGCACTCCTCTTCAAGCGCGTCTGACCCTCCCCGCTCAGCTTGATTGCCATGAGGGGCACCTTCATGGACTTAAAGGGCTCTTCGTACCGATGTGTGGGTGGTTGAGCGTGGCATAAAGGCGCACGCCGTTGTCCGGCTTAGTTTCTGGCTTGTCGAAGGTCAGCAACCAAGTGATCGGGGAACGG
>NZ_JAPZLD010000040.1:0-110228 GCF_030182635.1 Amycolatopsis ponsaeliensis | reverse complement strand
CTTCCCGACACCGTCTGGATCAACCGACCCACCGACGACACCAACCAGGAGCCCGAAACGGAAGCCGCCTAACACCCACTGGTCTCACTCACCTTGACAAATTCCGGCCGCGCAGCCAGAACACCCCGATCAGATGACCGTAGGCGAACATGCTCGCGGTTGCGCCGGCCCTGATGAGGCCTGCCAGCCGAACGCTTCTGATCAACCCAGCATGAGCGTTGTAGTTAGCGAGCAAGATCGTCCTCGGACACCAAAAGTGGTGAACTTTCACCGATCTTCTCACAGCACGCCGATCACCGGTTTTGGTGGTCGGCATCTTGCGCTTCAGCCTCGTGTCACCCGGTCGGGGTGGTCAGCGTGAGCGCTCTCGTGGCCCCGGTTATCCCCAGGGCGAGCGTGGACGGCCTGTTGGCGCCGCTGGCTCCGATTGCGGTTCCTCTCCCGCTACCGACTCCACCGCCTGATCGATCCCGGTGCGGTCTGGCCTACGCGATCGCCCGCATCGACGCCTCCGGCCGGGTCTGCGTGCGGCCTTTGCTCAGGTTGTTGGGCTGGCCGGCGTCGGTCCGGCTGGCTGCGACCGGTGTGGCGACCTCGGTGGTGATGAAGCCCGATCCTGGCGGGGTGTTCCGGTTGGGCACGCGCCGGACAGTGGTGCTGCCGGTCGCGCTCCGCCGCCTGTGCGGCGTGACCCCCGGCGATGACGTTCTGCTGGTTGCCGACCCTGAGCACGGCGTTCTGGTCATGCACCCGTTGACGGCCCTAGACCAGATGATTCTCGGCTACCACGCCTCCCTGACCGGAGGGGGTTCCGATGACCAGTAGCCAGATGGAACTGGACGCAGCCCGGCTGCTGCTCTCGAAGATGGGCATCGCCCCGCCGACTTGCTCACCGAACCGGTGGAGCGACCCCAGGTCCCGACGTTCACCGAGTATATCCCGGTGGTTGCCCGGGCGGCGACGGCACGCTCGTATTCGTCGTATTGGCGTCGGTTGGAGGCGGCGTGGGGGAGACGGCGGTTGGATGAGCCGTCGCCGTCGGAGATCAAGCAGTTGGCCGAGGAATCCCGTGCGCAGGCGGTGGTGCGGCGTAACTCGCGCGGTGGGCGGAACGCGGCAGAGAACTTCATCGCCGCGGTCCGCTGCCTCTACCGGCACGCCGTCGCCGACCGGATCCTGACCGAGGCGGAGAACCCGGCACTGAAGGTCGCCAAACCCCGCCGGTTGCCCTCGCCGCGGCGAGCGCTCGCTGACCATGAGCTGGTCGAGATCAACGCCGCGGCGGCCGAGACGGGGAGACGACCCGTATCTCGACACGCTCCTGTTGAGGCTGCATACCGAGACTGCGTGCCGGCGTGGGGGAGCGCTGGGGTTGCGACGGCGGGACCTGGAGGAGACCCAGTGTCTCGTCTACCTGCGGGAGAAGGACGGCACGAGCCGGTTCCAGCCGGTGTCACCGACGTTGACGAGACTGCTGGTCTCGCACGCCGACGAACGCGGAGCAACCCACCCCGACGGCCCGCTGCTGCGATACCGCACCGGCGAGCCAATCACCAAACGTCGCTACGACTACCTGTGGAGCGGATCGGGCGGCACGTCCGGCCAGAACATCTCCACCCACTGGCTCCGCCACACCACCCTGACCTTGGTCGAGCGCCGGTTCGGCTACGGCGTCGCCCACGCCTACGCCGGTCACTCGGATGCCGCGGACAGCGCCACGGTCACCTATGTCAAAGCCTCGCTCCACGACGTGGCCACCGCCTTGGCCGCGCTGACCGGCGAACCCCACCCCTTGGCCCATAAGCCTGCCCTCGGAGGCGCGTCATGACCCGACCGCAGCGGTGGCAGCTGTCCCTGGTCGTCCAATGTGCCTGCACCGCATTGGTGGCGATCGGGGCGGCGTATGCGTCTTACCGGCATGGCCGCACGTTCGCTCTTCGCTTCGGCGCGGACGCGACGACGGCGGCGATCTGGCCACTGATCGTCGATGGCCTGCTCACGATCGCGACGGTGGAGCTGTGGACGGCTGGGCGAGACTCGGGCCGTCGTATCGCGTGGACGGCGTTCGGGTTCGGGATCTCGCTCTCGCTGTGCGCGAACATTGGCTCGACCGACAACCAAACCGTTCTCGGCGTCATCGTCGCCGCCAGCCCACCCCTGGCGCTGCTCCTGGCGGTGGAACTACTCAACTGCGCCCTTCGCCATCACCGGGAGGCCCACCGCGAGACCGAGGAACCTGCCGCCGAGACTCCGCCGAGCCTGCGACTCGCAGACGTCTCGGACGAGCCGGCCCCGACCGCCGAGCAACGCATGTGGGAGTACTACGTCGGCGAGCGGTCCCGCGGCCGCACGCCGACGGGCGCCGAACTGGATCGAGTGGTCGGAACGCACAACTACGGGCGTCGGATTCTCCGGAAGTGGAGGACCGAGCAAGATCGGCAGATCAACGGCTCCGGACGATCTGAGACGGTAGGCGCAGTAACGACGTCCGCGCGGGAGGTCATTTACTCGAGTCCGGCTTCGTGATGTTGATGTGTCGCTGGCGCGGTTCCGTCAGCAACCTCATAGGCTCAAAGGGGTCGTGAGCTGCAGATTTGCGGTTCGGTCGCGGTTGAGCGACGTCGCCGAGGCGGCGCCTCATGACTTCGTCGAAGTCCAGGCACGGGGCGTGGTCGCTGGGTCTGCAGTGCGTCTGTACCGGTGTCGTGGCGGTGCTGGCGGCTTACGCGTCGTACCGGCATGGTCGCGAGTTCGCGCTCCGTTTCGGTGCAGATGGGTCGACTGCGTCGATTTGGCCGTTGATCGTTGACGGGCTGCTGACGACGGCGACGGTTGAGCTGTGGAGGCCGAGCCATGGCGGCGGTCGGTGGGCTGTATGGGTGGCGTTCGCGTTCGGGATCTCGTTGTCGTTATGCGCGAACATCGGGTCGGTGCCGCGGTTGACGGTGTTTTCAGTGGTGATCGCGGCTTGCCCTCCTCTAGCTCTTTTGCTTGCCGTGGAGCTACTGAACCGGGCGTTGAAGCGCCATCGCGCCGATGGTCGGACTTCGCTGGCGATGGAGGTAGATGCCGCCGATGGGTTTCCCGAAGGACAGGTGATGCAACCGCGCTCCGCCGAATACGACGTCGAGCCGGTGTCGGCCCTCGAGGAGTCCGCCGAACAGCGAATGTGGGCCTTCCACGTCCAGGAGCAAGCCGCGGGGCGTACGCCGACTGGAGCGGATCTCGATCGTGTCGCCGGCACGAACAACTACGGACGTCGTGGTCTCCGGCACTGGCGAACTGCTGGCCGATTCGCTGGTGGTCGTCGCGGCATCGCAGTCACCGATGTCGACCCGCAGCAGCTTGCTGGGGTCGACGATGCCGCGCCTCAAGTTCACCGGGAGGTGCTGCGACCCGCTGGTTAAGAGTGGTGACCCTGGCGTGTCGGGTGATGCCGGGCACTGTCATCGGTCGTTGGGTGGCGGCGGTATCGGCTTGTGACGGGATCTGTCGGCGCGTTCGTGCGCTCTCGGGCTCGCAACTGCCGCGTCGTGTCGCCTGGTCCAGGCAGCCTGTGGCGATCGTCGCCGAGCGAGTGCGCCGGCCGATCCACGCGGTCGGCATGGATGTCGCCCTGTGGCAGAACGGGGTGAAGCGCGAACAGTCGCCCGGCGAACTCGCCCGAGGGCGCGAGCTGGCAGCTTCGCTGCACACCTACTGCCCACCGAGCCTTGGCGAGCTGGCTTCCGCGATCGCCGCGAGCGGGCACGGCTGCGAACAGGAAACGCTCTACGCCGAGGTCCTCCCCACGCTCCCCGCCCAGCTCGAAGCCGTGGTGAGCGAACATCGGCGAGACCGGTGATCCGCTCACGCAGGTCCGTCCAGCTCGGCGGCTTCGGCGCGTGCGGCCTCGGCCTTGTCGTGCCACCCCAGGTCCGCCGCGAAACCGGCGAAATCGGCCAGCGCTCCGGTCAGGATCCCGCTGTACTCCGGGGAACGAGGCTGGTTCAGCAACCGGTAGAGCCGGAGCGCCTCGGCGAGCGCGACGGCCGCGTCCTCCAGCCGATCGACTTCCAGGACGGCAGCGCGGTTGTACCAGGCAGCGGCGAGTTCGGCGCGATAGGCGTCCGGGTGGGTCCGCTCGAGTTCCCGATAGCGCTCGACGGCCTCCGCGCTCGGCTCCAGCGCTTCCTCGTACCGGTGCGCCTCCAGGCGCACGGCAGCGAGGGTGTGCAGCGCCCCGGCGAGCCTGCCCAGGTGGACGGGATTCCGGTCGCCGACCAGGTCCCGGTAGATCTGCACCGCTTCTTCGGCGGGCCCCAGTGCTTCCGCCGATCGCCGGGACTCGTGTAAAGCGGCGGCGTGGCCGTTCAACGCCTCGGCGAGGTCGGCGCGCTCGACCCCGGCCAGCGACCGGTGCAAGTCCACCGATTCGACGCTCACCGGCACGGCGTCCGCAGGCATCCCCGACTTGACGAGAGTTTCCGCCAGGGTCGTAAGAGCGTCGGCCAGGCCATGGCGGAAATCTTCATCCGCGTCGGCCAGCTCGCGAAGGAGTTCGACTGCCTCTCTGGCCGGCTCCACCGCTTCTTCGTACTGGTTCGCGTCACACAACCGGGTTGCGAGGTTGTTGAGCTGGCGCGCGAGCTCGCTCCGGTCCGCATCGGGGAAGTGTTCGGCGGATCTCCGGCACTGGTCGACCAGACGGGCCGAGAGCGCAGCAGCCCACGGCGCGAGCACCCGACTCTTGCGAGGCTGCACGGAATCGAGCCTTTGCAGGAATTCCGGCGCGGTTTTCGCGTCCGTCACGATCCGGGTCAGGCCGGTCAGCAGCGGTGCTGGATTTTCGACACCCGTCGCCACCTCGACGGCGATCGGTGCCAGCACGTCGGCCCTCCTGATGCACATCTGCGCGACCAGTGAACCAAGGTCGCCCAGCCCTGACTGACCTGCCGCCCGGGAGCACATCGTGAGGAGTCTGGCAGCCTGTGCCGTAGTGAGCCGCGGCACGATGTCGTCGGCCACTTCCGGGTGTGTGAGGAGGTGCCGGCCCGTGAACCACTCGGCCAGGCGATCGGGTTGCAGCTCACCCCAGGCAGCGCCTTCCGGCGGTGGGTAGAGCCGCCCGATCCAGTTCCGGATCGCCCGCCGCTGGTACTTCGTCAGGTGCTCGAGCCCGGCCAACGCGCCGAGCACGGCGTCGGCTTCCTCCTCCGTGGCTACTCCGACGAGGATCGCCGCAGCGAGCGCGTCGGCCAGTGGCTCGAACTCGGACTGCCTGCCGGCCAGACCGACCTCGGCCGCCGATTCCCGCCAGTACCGTCTCTCGTGTTCCCACAACCGGTCCTCGGCGATCCGCTCTCCGTCCGGTGCGATCGACCGGGCACCGTCGAGGAGATCCGCGAGTGCCGTCATGTCCACACCCAGCGCCGTCTTCGGAAGGGATCGGCTATCGGCCGCGCGGTCCAGCCGGTCCGCCAGCGCCGTCCAGTCGATTTCCGTCGAGCCGGCGGTCCGGGGGAGTACGCGGCAGAACGCGCGGACGGCGTGGCGGTAGCCGGCCCGGCGATCTTCGACTGCGCGGTCCAGCAGCGGCAGTTCCGTCGTTCGCGCCTCGCGCATCAGTTCTGTGATCGGGTCGGTGCTCGATCGGACCACTTCCCACCATTCGCCGGCGATGCGCGAGAGCAGCAAGACCTTGACCTTCGCGTCGCCCTTGCGGGCGAGAGCACGGAAGAGGGACCCCAGCTGCTCCTGCCGCGTTTCCGCGTAGTCGACGATGACCAGCGACGTCGCCGACGCGTCGGCGACCACCTCGAAATCCCCGGCGTTCCGGTCGAGCCACAGCACCGCCCGGCGCTGAGCGATCTGTGCGATCCCGAATTGGCGCGCCAGACGGGTCTTTCCCTGCCCTCCCGGGCCGTGTACCAGCCACGCGACCCCGGGCCCGTCCATCCACGCACCGAGCTCGCCGAGCAGTTCATCGCGTCCTCGGAACGGTACGATCTCGCGCCGGGCGAGCAGCAGATCCGACGGCGACAGCTCGTCCGTCTTCGCCGGCGCCCGCGCTCCGGTGTCGGTCAGGTCCTGCCATTCGAGCGCCTCCGGCCAGACCACGTCGGCGCGGTGTTCGGGCTTTGCCAGGACCGCACGGAAGCAGGGCTGGTCGAAGAGCCGGTAGACCGGGACCACCAGGAGTCTGGCGTCCGAGCTGGGAGCGGGGTCCTCGGCCACCACGCCGATCAGCAGATCGCTCGAGAAGACGGCGGCTCCGGACAGGCCCTGCCAGCGCGAGGTTCCAGGCTTGGTTCGGGGCGACGGGTGCTCATCGAGCCGGACGACGTAGTAGTCACCGATCGAGCCGTCCCCGGGGTTGAGCCACCCGGTCAGGTGCGTGGTCTCGTACACCGCCTTCCGCTCCCGCACCTGCACGGCGACGCCCCGGATCTCGCACTCGTTCTTCGGGCGTCCGGTCACGGTGCACCCCCATCGGGTCGGCGCCTCCTGCTCGGCCGGAGTCCATTCCGGTCCGAGTTCGACGAGGGACGCGTCGTCTTCGCTGCCTCCTCGGCCTGACCAAACGACCGTCCCGGGATAGCGCGGCCTGCCGGACGGCGCCGATACCCACACGACCTTGCCAACCTCGTCGCTTTCCACGGGCCCTGTCACGTGGGCCGACGTCAATACCAGGCGTGGTGCGATCAAATAGCCGGATCCGCCTGGATGCACCCGCAGGACGTTTTCGCCGCGCATGGCGTCATCGACCGCGCCACACGCGTTTCCCGGCCGGATCGCCGGCGTTTTCCTCTTCGCCCAGATCCGCCCCGGCGAGGAGAACACCTTGATCTTCGGCATCGCGCGGGCTCAACACCACTTTGACTTTATGCGTCTGCGCGTGCGCCAAGCCGGCGTCGACGTCCGCGGAGAAGATCCAGGCCTTGACGCCGAGCTTGGCCTTGGTGTCCTTGCGCAGCTCGACGGTGAACTCGAGCTCGATCGAGTTCACCCCGAACACGATCTCCTTGCTGGCACCCTTCGCTGCAGCCTCCAGCAGTTGCTCGCGCACCGCCTCGACCGCGTCCGCCAACTCGATGTCCATAACCTGTCAGTCGCCCGGGCCCGTTTCCGGGTTACCGGATTTCCCCAATCGTTGCCTGATTCGCGGTCGTCCGAAAGAAACCGCCAAAATGACGGTGCCGCCGTCTCCTGTCGCGAACCGGAAAACACCCGTTCAGCGGTTGCCGCGACAAGGGCCGAAGGACGTACGGTGCCCGGTCGAGGAGTTGTCACGCTCTCGTCAATGGACCGGTGGGAGATGTCATGGCCGAAGGCCGGCCTCCGTGGCCGCAGGAAATCCGGATAGCCATGACCATGACCGGTGGCTCCAGCCTCGCCGTGTGGATGGGCGGAGTGGCCGCCGAGGTTTCCGAACTGCTCCAGGCATCGCGAAGCCCCGGTAGCGACGGGCCGTATCAGCGACTGCTGGGCCTGCTCGACGCGACGGTGAGCCTCGACGTCCTGACCGGAACCAGCGCCGGCGGGATCAACGCGGCCGTTCTCGGGTTGGCCGAGGCCTACCGCACCACGCCGGAGATCCTCCGCGACATCTGGCTCGATTCAGGATCGCTGCTGGACCTCGTTCGCGACCCGGCCGAGCGGGAACCCCGTTCGCTGCTGGACGGGGACCGGGTGCTCCTCGGCGGCCTTGACACCGCGCTGAACCACATCGCGGCCCGGGGACGTCCCCCGGCCGGCCCCAGCGACATCACCGTCCTCCTCACCAGCACGATGATCGACGGCGAGAACGTCCGCTTCGACGACGCGCTCGGCAACATGGTCCGCGACAGCGACCACCGGCTGCTGTTCCGCTTCCGGGATCCACAATGGACCGATGCCGCGCTCCGGCCACTGGCGCTCGCCGCCCGGTCCACCGCCTCTTTCCCCGGCGCGTTCGAACTGTCCTACCTGCCGATCACCCGCGAGGGCGCCGACCCGGGCCACCCCGACCTCAAGGAGTACACCTCGGCGGCGCGGTCCCACTGGCTGACCGACGGCGGCGTGCTGCTCAACAAGCCCATCCGCCCCGCATTGCGGGAAATCTTCGAGCGACCCGCCGAGGTCGACGTACGACGGCTCCTGCTGTACGTCGTCCCGACCGGGGAGACTCCACCCGCGGTCGCGGACCCGGATCCTGCCAAGCCACCGCTGCTCGGCAACGCGCTCATCAAAGTGGTTTCGGCCGTGATGCACCAGAGCATCAGCGCTGAACTCGACGACATCGACCGGCACAACGACGCGGTCGACCGGGTCAGAGGCACCCGCGTGTCCCTCGCCGCCGTCGCGCTCTCGAGCGGACCGCAGGTTCTCATGACCGCGGGTCTCATGGCGGAATACCGCGACCGGCGGGTCCAGGACGACGCCGCAACCCTGGTGCGGGAAGCAACACGGCTGCTCGACCGCGTCAGCGGCCCGGACGCCGGTGCCGCGTGGGCATCGGGCAGAGCCACGGGGTTGCGCGAAGCCGCTGTCGCCGGGCTCAGCGGTGACTTGCCCTCGATGCCGCCCGGCGAAGTACCCACGGACGTCGAACTGCGAGCCTTCCGCACCACCGCACTCGATGACGCGGTCGCTACCGGGCTGCAGCTGGTCAACGCCGGATTCCGCCGCACTCCGGACCGCGGACAAGCCGAGACGCTCAACGCCGGCCGCGCCGCGCTGCACAAGGCGCGGGCCATGGCCGCCCGGCCGCTGCAGCTGACGGATTGGGTGGCCAGGCAGGATCCTCCCAAGAACGAGCCCCTCACGACGTGGGTCGGTGATCTGGCCAGGAAATGGGCCTACGAGGGCAGCGCCCCTGCCCTCGACGAGGCTTGGCGCACCATCGCCGAAGCTCTCCGGGAAACCGCGCCCGTCCTGCACGACTTGGCCGTGGCGCCGGCCGCGGACGACGTGTCCGGAGAGCTGAGAGCCGAGGCGGAGGCTGCCGGGAAGACCATCATCACCCTCCTCACCTGGCTCGACCTCCCGAGCGCAGGGCAGCCCCTGGAGGTCTGCGGCAGGCTGCTGACCCTGCACATCGCCACCCGGGGTCTGCTGGCCCAGCTGCCGTCCGTCGATCAGCGGGTCGACCTGGTCCAGGTCAGCGCCGACTCCCGCACTCTGCTCGACCTCCGGCGGCAGCGCGCCTCTCAGAAGCTCACCGCGATGCAAGCAGGCCACTTCGGTGCGTTCTACAAGTCCTCCTGGCGGGCGAACGACTGGATGTGGGGCCGGATCGACGCCGTCGGCTGGCTCATGCAATGCCTGCTCGAACCAGCTCGGCTCCGACTCATCACGCCGGACGTGGTCGCGAACGCGTTCCGGTCGCTCGACTGGCGGCCACCGTCCATCGAAGACGAGCTCGCCCCAGAGGAAGTCGAGGAACTGAGGACTCAGCTCAACGAGGAGCTCGCTTTCCTCGGTCTCGACGCCGACCTCGGTCCGGTGACGCAGACTCGCGACTTGCCCGCGAGCATGCCGGTCACCGCGATGGTCCTCGCGCGATCGCGCCAGATCACGATCGCGGGCGAAGAACTGCCCGTCGTCGCGAACCGGGCGCGCACCGACGCCGAAGTCGCCAAGGGCAACGGCAAACCATCGCAGGCCTTTCGCGAGCTCATGGCCAAACCAGTGAAGACTACTGACGGAGTCCAGCGAGCGTTCCGGAGTTGCCGGATCTCCGCAGAAACCCTCGGCGGGGAACGCGGCACCCCACTGCTCACGACCACGCTCGTCAAGGCAGGAGCCACGAGCGTGAACGCGGCCGCCGGTGCCGGAACCGTGCCGAGCGCCGTCCGGCCAGCGGCACGCCTCGCGCAAGCGACCGGCCGCTCGGCTTGGTGGGTCGCCCGGGGAGCCGCCCAGTTGCGTGCGCCCTGGAACCTGCTGGCGGCGCTGATCGCTGCACTCGCTGGACTGGTGATCGGCAACGAATCCGGTCCGGTCCTGCAGTGGGTCGGGCTTCCTGTCACCGCCGGGGCGATTTTGTTCCTGCTCATCAGCGTCTTCACCCTCGGCCGGAGCTGGAAAGGCGTCGTCGGCACGCTCGCCGCGGCGGTGGGCATCTGCCTGCTGTCGGCGGCCTACGTCCCGCCCATCCGGGAACTCCTGTTCCCGTGGCTCATCAACCTGATGACCGACTGGCGGCACGGTGAGCACGCGGTCTGGTGGCTGGTCGTTTCGGCCCTGCTGCTCGTGCCCGCCGCCACGACGCCGGCGACTGCGACCTGGCACGCGGTTACTGAACGCCGCAGGCGCCGCCGCCTCCGCGCCCGGCCCAACTCCCAGGGCCGCATCATGGAGCGCCGGACCCGCCCCGCTGCGATCACCCCGCCGCCGCCTGTGCAGACGACGCCATGACGGCGTGCAACCGCACAGCATGGCAAGGCCGTACAGGAACTGCTATCAGTTGTTGCGCGGAAAGCCGAGGTCGAGGCCGCTGCGGCGCGGGTTGGGCCAACGGGAGGTGACGACCTCTGCCCGCGGGTGTAAACCACGTGGTTCCTCGTGCTGCAGCCGAGGGAACACTCCGAGTCCTGCTCCATCGAGCATCCGCTCGTTGGGGCGTCGGAGAGTGGGAAAGGTGAACTGATCTTGATTTCGGCCGGGATCATCGGCGTCCGTGACGGCAACCCGGCTGGTGACCCTAAGGAGACTCGGCGCGAACTCGAGTCTCTGCAACAAAACGGTCCGCAAACCACCAGACAGTCGTGAGGTGACTCGGTGTTGTTCCGTTCAGACGGCACCGTATGCCGTTGAGGGCGTCGGCGAGCAAGCTTGCACGGGCAGCTCGACACCAGAAGGGCGTCGCAGTCGTACTGCCGAGCAGGGGAGCTCGGCGTTTGTGATCCTCGATCTCCCGACTCCTCCGCGGGGCGTGCCGTGATGCCGGTCGACACAAACCGTCTCCGGTGTCAGGAGCCGAAGGACACCAAGGGGATCAGGGGTGCGACCAGGGACGCCTTGGCGAGTGCTCGTGCTGGTGTCGCGCCGCGGTGCAGCCGCTCATGGTAGCAGCTCATGACGTCCACGGCCGTGTCGTCAGCCACTCGCGCGACACCGGCCACGACGGTTTTTGTTCCACTGTAGAGGAAAGCTGCCGCGTAACCGAGCATTTCGTCACCGGTTCTCATCACTGAACGGCCCGTGTCGCACGACGAAAGCACGACGTGTTCGGGTGCCGCGGACAACGCGCCGATGTCATACGCCATCAGCGGACCGTCCGCGAGGTCCAGCCGCGAAAACAGGATATTGCCCGGCTCGTGGTGACCGTGCGCGGCGAAGTGTACGACCCGGCGGTTGTCCATGTGTGCGAGCGTCGCCGCGACCGTCGCGTCGTCGCCGGTGAGCACGGTGCTGGCGGGCAGCGAGCCGGCGATCTTGCTGACCTCCGCGGTGGCGAACTCGAGGCCCGGACCCGCGACCAGGAGCGGGCCTGAGCCCGACGGCTCGCCGGCCGGCGCGTGTGTGCCGTGAAGCCACGACGACGCCGACGGCGTCACGGTGACCGGGCGTCCGCGCAGGGCATCGAGCAGTCCCCACGGAATACCGGCGAGCGGGCCGGTCGGGACGACTACGAGGTCTCGGTCGGCGAGGACCTTCTCGAACGGCCGCACCAGGCGTTCGCCGAGCACGGCCAGCTGGTGGGTGACGGAGTTGGTCATGACTTCCCGCAGCGCCGGCGGGTGCCGCCTACCGCACAGCGCGTCGAGGTCGGTCCGCAGCCGGATCGTCGCCTCGACGACCGCGGGCCTGTCCCCGAGCCGGACGAGGTCGCCTCGGCCGTCGGCGATCACCACAGCGAGCAGCTCGGCGTCGACGGTCATGAAGGCGACCATCACCGCGTTCTGCGCGGCCAGTTCGCGGGCGACGTCTTGGAGCGTGGCCTCGTCGTGGTACTGGCCGTCTCCGTCGACGCGCCAGCCGCGTTCCCGGATGAGGTGCTCCAGCTGTGCGCAGCGGCGTCTGGCTTCGACGTCCGGACGTCTCGCGAGCTCGGCTTCCCGGATCACCACGGCCAGCCTGCGCAGTTCGGCCACCGCGTCCGAGGTTTCGGCGTCAAACGGTGGGCGCACCGGCCGCATGAGGAACGCTTGCGCTCGTGAGCGCTCTGCCCAGCTGAAGATTCGTGCGGGGCTGCTCTGCCGGACGGCGGTGGCGAGGCCGACGGCCGCCAGTTCCGACGCCAACGCGGCCGCGCCGGTGCGCAGGTCGAGGCTGCCGAGCCGGCCACGGTGTTCGTGCAACAGCGCGAGTCCCGATCGCGCCTGCCGCAGCGCGTCACTGGTGCGGCCCGCGGCGAGGTGGAACTCGGCGGTCGCCATACGGCGCAACAGCGCCGTCTCCAGCATGGGCTGGGTGCCACGCCCGATCACGAGGTGGCGCCGTGCGTCGTCGAGGCGTCCGCGCTGCGTCGCCGCCCGCGAGGCCAGCAGAGTGGCAGTCTCGGCGTCGTTCGGCAGGCCGAGACCGCGCAACCGCACGGCGAGGTCCTCGGCCTCGGCTTCGACGCGGTGGAGCCGCTTGCCCGTGCAGAAGTCCGCGCGCAGGCGGGTGAGCACGGCTACCGCGGCCCGGCTCGAGTCCCCGCGCCGGAGGAAGTACTGCTCGGCCCGACGTGCCCAGGACCTGGCCGCGCCGAACTGCTGCTGGGCGACGGCCGCTTGGGCTCGGGTGAGCGCGGCCTCGGCGCGTTCGTACGTCGGCCTCGTGCGGCCGAGCAACCGGATCGCCTCGTCCAGCTCCGACGCGGCCTCGTCGGCGAGACCCGCCTGCATGAGCGCCCTTGCCTTGTCGATGCCGACGACCGCGAGCAACTTCGGCGCGTGAACGGCGAATCCCTGCCCGGCCAGGGTGAACGCGCGCAGCGCCGCCGGGATGTCGCCCCGGAGCGTCTCGCAGTAGCCGAGGTTGAGCTGGGCCTTGGCGACGATCAGCGGCAGGCCCGCGGCGCGGGCGATCGCTTCGCAGCGCACGAGATCGCTCTTCGCGAGCCGCGCCCGCCCGGCCAGCGCGTGCAGCATGCCGCGGTTCATCAGATCGGTGGCGCGGCCGTAGTGGTCGGCGGGGTCGCTGTGCGTCGAAATGCCCTCGTTCAGGTGAAGGAGGGCGTCGTCCATCCTGCCGACGAGGACGCAAAGCAGGCCGCGCTGGGAGAGCAGCGCGCTGCGGTCCTCCGGCGCCACGATGCGTTCGGCGTCGTCGAGCAGCCGGAATCCCTCCGCGCTGCTGCCGAGGTGCACCTCGGCAGCAGCCATGCTGATGAGGATGCGAGCGGCGATCGCCTGGTGTTCGCGTTCGAGCACGTTCGGCCAGTCGAGCAACCGCAGCGCACGCCGGAACAGGCGAATGCCCTCGCCCGAGCGGCTGCCCTCGACCGCGGCACGCCCCCGGCCGTGGAGATCCCGCGCCTGAGAGTCGACGCTGGTCACGTCAGGCTCCGGCCGTCGGCGCCGGGCCGGGCTCGCCCCGCGGCTCGCGGATCCGGAAGAGCGGCTCGTCGAAACTCATCACTCTCCCTCCGGCCCGCGCGCTCGCGCCGCACGCACGTGGCGAGCCGACCGGCAACTCTACTCTGTCGAGCGGCTCGCCTGGCTCTTCGTGAGTCACGGATGGTCTTTCCGTAAGCTCTTGATCGCCTGCTCCGCTCGTGCCCGCATTCTCTTGGTGCGGACGTCGGTGATCGGCACCTTCTGGTTCACCAGGTACCGCGCGAGCCCGGCGGCGACCTCCGGAGCCGCATAGGACGTTCCGGATCCGATGGCGAACCCGTTCGGGTAGACGTCCGGGTCGGCCGACCGCCGGCTGCCCGATCGGGTCGTGCGTCCGGGACCGACCGGGCCGCGCACACTGGTCGGGAAGGTGCTGACCACGTTCGCACCCGTCGCCTCGGCGGTCACGTTCGGCCCGGCGTTGCTGAACCACGCCTGGGTGTCGTCCACGTTGAGCGCGCCGACCGCGATGACCGGGGGGCCGATCCACGGATCGCTCGGGTCCACGGGCTCGGTGGCGAAGGCGGCCGGGTAGAACGGGCGGGTGGTGGAGTCGTTGCCCGCGGCGGCGACCACGATCACGCCGAGCTTGGCGAGCAGCTTGAGAACCGTGCGGAGGTGAGACGCCTTCAGCGACGCGCTCTCGACGTAGCCGCCCAGCGAGATCGACACGATGTCGACGACGTCTTGGTCGCTCTGGGCGTTGGTGATGCGTGCGACGAGCAGATACATGGCGAGCAGGAGGTCGGCCTCGTAGCAGATGTTGTCGCTGTGCAGCACCCGCATGACGAGCACGTCGGCGTCCGGTGCGTTCTGCCGGATGCGACCGGTGATGAACGTGGAGTGCCCAGTCGCCCGGTCGACGTTCTCGGTCACCGTGTCCTCAGTGATCGCGCTCTCCCAGGCGTCCGTGAGGACTTCGGTGGGCGTCAGCCCGGACAGGTGCTGTTGCTGCGCGCTGATCGCGGTCTCCGACGCTTTGAACTCGCGGAGAAACCCATTGGGTGGAAGTGCGGCTCCGAACTGCGTGAGGCCGAACCACGGGTGCTGGTTCAGGCCGGTGTCCGGTACCGCGATCACGACCCGGCGGCCCCCTGGTGCCGTCGTACTGCGCGCGGGCGGCGCGCCGGTGTAGGCGACCGGCAGCATCCGGTAGGACGCGTTGGGGCCGCCGTCGGCGGCGTCGCGGATGTCACGCGGGCCCCAGGTCGGGACGCCCTCGTAGTCGGCGCCGACCAGCAGGTGCTCCAACGAGATCAGGTCGAGGCCGGGGTGCGCGTCCAGCCGGCCGAGGTGGCGTGCGGTGCGGATCTGCTGGAGCGCGCGCCAGGCGTCGACCACTTCGGCGTCCGCGCCGTGCGCGACGAGCACGACGGGGATCGGGAACTGCTCCGTGTACTGGTCGTCCAATCCGGCCAGCTCGCCGGGGAGATCAGCGGACGGCAGCCGGTCGCCGTCCACGCGCAGGCTCGCGCCCGTCACCTTGATCTCGTCGTCGATCTTGGCGAGCAGATCGGCGTCGAGCAGCACGCTGCGGGGAAACAGCAGGACGGCCGAGCGGTACACGGTCGACAGCGGCGGCGGCGCCGGGGGGACCGTCGGCACACGGGCGGCATCGGCGGGCCGCAACATGCGGCTGCCGTGCTTGTCCAGTAACGACTGTGGCCAGTCGGGCAAGTCGACGTGTTCGGCGCGGACTTCCGGTCGTCGGGTGAAACGAATCGTCATCGGAATTTTCCTTTCGGGCAGGTCGTTCGGTAAGTCGCCGCGAGAGCCGGGTATGTGTCAGCAGTGCAGCCGGACGGTTCCGCGTGAAGTGGTTTTGACCGGGAGCGTCACGCGGAGCCGTACGGCGTTGTTCGACTCGTTGCGTTCCGCGATTTTGTGGTCGGGATCGACGGTGATCGTGATCGAGTGCGCACGGCCGTAGTCGAGTGCGCTCAGTGGCAGGGCCGCGACGGTCGAGCCCGGACCGACCGCGGTGTTCAGGCGGATCGTCGCGCCAGGGACGCTCCTCACCGTGACCGGAACGAGGCCTGGCAGCTGTTCGGGCGTCGCTCCGGTCAGTGCGACGTGGAAGAAGATCTCGAGCGCGTCGTGTCCGTCGACTGTCCCGCCGGGTTGCAAGACGCAACTCGCGCCCCCTGACGACACTGCGAGATCGAGACTCGGTTGCTCGGCGCTCAGTGCGACGACCATCGCCTTGTCGTTCAGGTCGTGCTCGATCACCAGCCGCGCGGTTTGCGTGCCGGTCGCACCGGCGGGCTTGAACGCCACCCGGAAGGTGCATTCCTCACCGGAATCGAGGGTTTTCCCGAGGCATTCCCCGGTGCGGGTGAACTTCGCCTTCGCCGGACCGTCGAACTTGATGGTTCCGACGCGGGCGGGCGCACTGCCGGTGCTGGTGATCGTGACTTCGTGGTCGCAGACCGGTTTGCAGGTCACCATGGCCGGCGCAACCTTGAGAGCACCGCCGCCCTCGTGGGTCGACGTGACGGTCGGGTGCGGTGTCGTCTGCTGAGTGGTGGTCGTGGGACGCAGTACCGGCGGCACCGGCACGATCTCCTCGCCGGTCGCGACAGTCACGCCGACGGCGCTCGAATAGGTGATCACCGCGGCGACGACCGTGATCAGCACGGCCACGGCGGCCCGGACCGGACGCCACCGGCCTACCGTGCTGACGAACGGCGGGATGGCCGCACCGAGGCAGAGCGCGACCAATCTGATCACGTCAGGCTCCGTGATCACGCTGGTCAAAGCCGTTCCGCACACCGCACCGATGATCGCGAGGCCGAGACCGATCGATGCGTTCTTCGCTTCCGCTGTCGCCATCGCACTCCACTCCTCTCCGAACCGGTGATCGGGTGCCCGATTCGACTTCGGCACCAGGAGTGGCACGACGACGCCGTGGATACATCGAAATCCGCTGATTTGTTTGTGACCGTCCGGGTGAATCTCACACCTCGTGTAGCGCTCTCGATGGTCAACACGACAACCATCCAGGAGGCGACCCCAATGGCAGCGAAGAATCTCGCGGAAATCGTCACCGACGTCGAACGACCGACAGGACCGCGATGAACGGACAGCGGCCCGCGGCCACCAACGCGTACATCGGCGAACTGCTCCAGGCCGCGAGGGCCGGTGATCGCGAGGGCCTGTCCGAGATCGTCCGCGAGCTGACCCCGATGCTCTGGCACATCGCGAGGGCGCAGGGGCTCGACCCCGATTCGAGTTCGGACGTCGTGCAGCACACCTGGCTCACCCTGGTGCGTTCGCTGGCGGACATTCGCACCCCCGCGGCACTCACCGGCTGGCTCGTGAAGGTCACCAAGCGGGAGGCCTGGCGGGTCGCACGAGCCCAGCGCGCCGAGCGGCTCGTCGATCCCGCCGACATGCCCGACACCCCGGAGCAGGGCCTCGGTCCCGAACAGCTCGCGGTGGCCGCGGAGACCGATCAGTCGCTCTGGACGCTGCTGCGCCGGCTTCCTGAACGGTGCCAACGGCTCCTGCGCATCGTCGCGTTCGTGCCGCGACCGGACTACGCCGCGGTGGGTGCGAGTCTCGGCATGCCGCACGGGAGCATCGGCCCCACCCGCGGCCGATGCCTGGCCCGGCTGCGGCGGCTGCTGGAGGCCGGCGTCCGAAACGGCGAAGGGCAGGCGTCATGACCGATTCCGACGAGGCTGTCCTGCACCAGGTCCGCGAGCTGTGGGCGGCCGTCGATCCGCCCCCGCCACTGCTGGCGGACTGGGTGTTGTTCGCGCTCGAACCGACCACACCGGAAGCCGAGATCCTCCGGATGGCCGGGCACCGCGAGCCGGCGGCCGCCCGCGGCGACGAATATACGCGGTCGATCACCTTCGAAGGCAAGAACCGGACCGTCGTGCTCACCCTGACGCCCTCGGGCGAGGACACGGTCCGGGTGGACGGCTGGCTCGCCCCGCCCGGCGCGCTGACGGTCGAACTGCGCACCGGGCGAGGACCGCTGTCGACCACGTCCGACGAGCGGGGGAGGTTCGCGTTCGACCAGGTGGAGCGTGGCCCGGTGCAATTGGTCGTGCGGGACAACGGCACCACGCTGACCCCCTCGATCGTGGTGTGACGGAAGCCCGAGGCCGGCGCGGTGCCCACCGGGCCGGCCTCGGGGCTCCGGCTTATTCCGGTGCGCGCAGAGACCCGCCGAATTTCCGCAGCTCCTCCGCCTCGTGGAGGGCGTGCCGGGCGGCCAGCCGGACCGCGTGCTCGACGTGATCCGCGATCACCGCACCGAAATCGGTCTCTTCGGCCTCCGAACGCGCCTCTTCGCCCGGTTCGCCGAACTTCGCCGCAACGCCGTAAACGGCGGCTCCGAGCACCGCGTCGACCAGCACCTCGCCGTGCAGGCCGAGCGCGAGGTCCGGATCCGGCTGCCCGAAACGAACGGGCGGCGGGTCGGGCAACGGCGGCCGGGGATGCCACGGATCGAGCACCGCGACGAGTTCCTTCCAGATGTGCGGGAACCGCGGCCGGAGCACCTCCCAGAGGAGCCACCGCCGGACCGTGCATCGGGACGCGACGAGCCCGAGCACGTCCCTGGCCTCACCGCCGATCCGGATCAGCTCACCGAGGTCCAGCGAGGTGGCCCCGGTCAGGTACGGCGGCCGGAGGTCCATCGCGATCCGGTGGTGCCACCGCGTCCACCAGAGTGCTCGCCACCACATGCACCGCTGGGTCGTCGTGCGGGCGAGCCAGACGGCGATGTTGCGGTAGTAGGCCTGGATGTCCTGGTAGGCGGCGTTCCCGGCCGCCGTCGCGGCGAACCCGACCTGCTTGACCGGGTCGGGGTTCCCGAGTTCGCCGACGAGGTTGATGTCGAAGAAGTGGTGCCAGGTCGCGTCGACCACCACGCGCCCGACCGCACCCCGGTGCCCGTCGAACGCGCCGATGGCACCGAACGTCCGGGGGTTCAGGACGCCCTTGACGTCGGCCGCTGTTCGTCCGCAATGGATGGTCGACCACGCGATGACCTCCGGAGCGACGCCTCCCGGGTACTCGGTGGTCTGGTAGCCGTCGAAGGTGAACGTCGCCGACAGATCCGCCGGCTCGTAGCACTCGCCCTCGTGCGGATGGTCCGGGAGGACGCGGATGATCCCGCGGGGGCCGCACAGCAGAGGATGCGGATGAGCGCGGTGGAAGTACGGACTCCACGGCCAGGCCGAGTACAGCCGCGGCGTGATGCACTGCGGCACATCGTCGGACTGGTCGTCGAACTGGACCCCGGGATCGTTGCCGGGGCTCAGGGTGTCCAGCCGGTTCGGACCGTCGGTTTTCGGCGCGACCGGCTCACCGTTGGGCCCAGGATTCGGCCAATACCACTTCCGCATCGACCGCACCCGCGGAACCCTGCCGCACAGCGCAACGCCGAGATCTTCGTGATCGCCGGTCGCGAAAACCCCACCCCCGTCGTCCATGAACCGGGCGATGTCCCGCAGCTCCGTCTCGGTGATCTCGGATCCGGCCCGTTCCACGCCGAAGAGCCAGATCTGGTCGTAACCCGAAAGGTCGTGCGCGTCGAACCGGAACTGCTGCAGATCCGCGCTCGGATCGGTGCGGCGATGGGCCTTGGTCACGTCGAAGCGAACCCACGGACCGGGCGGCACGGCGAGCGTGTCCAGCAGCGCCTTGAGCCCGAAGTTCCCGACCCCGAACGTCGCACCCTGGTCGGTCACCATGAGGATCTTCACAGAACAGGGTCTCAGGAAAATCGGGTACACCGACCACGGATCCTTCACGTAGCGCCGTTGCCGATCGAACAGTTCGTCGAGCGCCTTCACGCGATCATCAGGCATTTCCCCTCCTCTTGCGGATGACGTCGCCCACCCGGAGTGGCGCGACAAGAGGATGAGGTGGCCGGCGCCTCCCGGATACACGGTCGTTTCCGTTGCCGGCCGCGGGACGCGGATGTATCTCAGCGCGGTTTGCACTCCCTCACCAACGTCGCACCGACATCGGAGGTCGGCTGCGTCGCTGATACACGATCCTGGAGGGGGCCAGCATGACGGACATATACGCGTTGCGGGCGTTGCGCGCACCGCGCCGAACCGAGGCAGCCGACGACTCGACGTTGGCCACGCGGCACAGTGGGCCGGGGACGACGACGGTGAAGCCGGACAGAGGCCGCTGCCGCTGGAGTCTCGGAGCGTTCTGTACGGACTGTTCGGGATGACCTGGTCGCGGCTACTGGATTCGTTGGCCGCCGCACTGCTGCTTCCGCACGAAGGCGAGCTCGCGCAGCGTCTCAACCGGCTGCTGCTGGTCGCCGGAATGGTCGAGCGCCGGTCGTTCCACCGGCGGCCGCTGACCACAGAGGAGATCTCGAAGCTGCTGGCGTGCCGTACGCCGCTGCTGCCGGACCCGCCTTTCCCGGCGGTCCTGCCGGAGGATCAGGTGAAGCTGGTGCGGCGCGCGACGACCAGCGACCTGTTCGTCGTCCGCAAGGAGTGGCGCGGCTACGTGGCGGACGAGATCGCCGAGATCCGCAACGTGATGGCCGGTGAGCACAACGACACCCGATTCATCCGCATCGACGAGTCCGAGCTGGTCGAAACGACCACCTCGTCGACCGATTCCACCACCGAAACGTCGGCGGAGATGTCGGACGAGTCGAATTTCACCGAGCAGAGCAAGCGGGAACTCGACTTGGCGATCGGCACGAAGGGCCAAGTCGATGTGTCCGCGCAGTACAGTTCGGTGAGTCTCGACGTGTCAGCCGGGTTCACCGCCGACTTTCGCTGAAGGACTCGACCGACCGGACCACGGAAATCGCCAAGAAGGCCATCGCGCGAGCCGCGTCGAAGATCGAGACCCAGACCCGGCACGAACGGACGCGCAGGACGCTGACGCGGACCGAGCTGCGTGAACGGCACAAGCTCGGCAACCCGTCCGGGGACCACGTCCGAGGTGTGTACCGGTGGGTGGCGCGAGTGGACCGGTTTCAGATCTGGCGTTATCCGGACCGGCTGCAGCTGGAGTTCGAGGTCCCGGAGCCGGGTCGCTATCTGCTGGAGCAGTTGAAGAACGTTCCCGCCCGAGCCGGCTCCGTCGGTGAACCCCTCGACAGCGGCCACGACTCCGCGACTTGGAGCGGCCCTGCCGAGGGAGGCGCCGAGGCGGCGGGTGGAGTCGCTGTCGTCGAGGCGGTGACGACGGTCGTGGACTGCGACATTGGCGCGGCTGCCGCAGCGGTCCCCGTGGTGACTGGTTCTTTGCCCGTGGACACGAGGAGGGTCACCAGGATCGCGGCGACG
This sequence comes from Amycolatopsis ponsaeliensis, assembly GCF_030182635.1. Classification (NCBI taxonomy): domain Bacteria; kingdom Bacillati; phylum Actinomycetota; class Actinomycetes; order Pseudonocardiales; family Pseudonocardiaceae; genus Amycolatopsis; species Amycolatopsis ponsaeliensis. Next base: position 89,431 of record NZ_JAPZLD010000040.1, on the reverse strand, counting down.
GACAGGATGGCGGTTTCGATGACGAAAGTGCGTTTCCCCGCTTGGTGGATATGGACGTCACCTCGAACGCGTCCGGAGGAGAAGTTGACGGATTCGTTGTACTGCTCGGCCACGGTGGACGGTGTCGGAGGCGAGGCGCCGTTCGAGGACGGGGTCATCATGTGCTGCACCAGGGCACCGACCACGCCCGCCAGGGCGGCCAGGACGACGACGCCGATCCAGGCGAGCCAGTTGTCCTTCAGGTCGGTGGCCAAGTTGACCACTACGGCCAGCACTGTCGACAGCGCCGATGTGGCGAGCGCCAACGCAAGGTGTGCCAGTTCAGCGTCATTGGACAGTTTTCTCCTAGGGAGTTCCCGCGAGGAAGGCTGTGGTGACGAAGACCGTGGCCGGTTCAGGGAAGAGCTCGTCCAGACCACCGAGTGGGCCGGTCTTGACACTCCATCGCAGGGAGGAACGGTCCACCACAGGGGACTTGTCGTCGGGACTGGCCAGGACGAAGTCTCCGCGATCGCAAAAGTAAGCGCCGACGTAGCCATCGGCGCGGCCATCCCAAGCCCCGCCGTTCCGGATCTGGCATCGCGCGCCTGTCTCCAGTTCCAGGCCCCAGGGCAGCGGATCCGGCGCCGCGTTCAGTGAACCGACCGGCTTTGGCGAGTGAGCTTACGTGAGCTGCTTCTCCCACGGAGCCGTGCCACAGAGCAGATCGCGACGATTGGCGCTGACGATCCAGCAGACGCCGGCTCCGGCCGAGGACGGGTAGCAGGAAGCGACGCCGGTGGTTCCTGATCGCGACTGTTCGCAGTCGTCTACCTCGGTCGACCCTGCCTGAACGGTGTAGCCGATGGCTGGATCCCCGCCGAGTCGACGCCCACGACGGTGATCGAGCGAGTCGGAGCCGGCCCGACGGTTGTAGTGATCCGAGTCGTGCTTGGGACGGCCACCGGTGCAGGGGTCGGTGCCGCGTGGGTCGGAGGTCGGTCAACCGGTCGAGCCAGCCACACGACGACGGCCGACGCGACGAGCGCCATCGCGGAGCCCAGTACGAGCGTCGTCCCGTTGCGAGTCATGGCCGTGGAGTCGGGCGGTGCCCGGCAGTTGTTACGCGGCCGTCGCCGAAAGCTGGCGATCAGAGTTCCTCGGCCTCGAAACGAAGTGCCCGATCGGCGCTGTCGATGAGGTCGGCGAATGTGATTACCTGGACCCGGCTGAGGTGGGCGTTGTACGAACGGATGGTCTGTTCGATCTGCTCACGCATGACGTCATCGGTTTCGGATAGTTCGGGGTGGCCGATGATGACCGTTCCCCGGGCGCGCCGGTAGTCGTACTCCAGGCCGAGTTCGTTGCGGTGATATGTCGCCATGGCGGCGCCCAGTTCGTCGATGCCGCGGAGGTAGTTCATGCATTGCCCGACAGTCGCGTGGACGTCGTTCGAGACGATCAGGGTGATTTCGCTGCGCCTTGACCAGCTTGTGCCCCGGGCGCTTGAGCTCGACGATGTGGATGCTGCGGTCGGCGCAGACGAGCGGGATGTCGTGCTCGTCGAGGGTGAAGCCGTCGCGCCGTTCCAGGACGCCGGTGTACTGGCCGCCGAAGAGCCAGTATTTCCGGCCGATCATCTTCTGGATCTCGTTTCCGTCGTCTTCGGGTTCAGGACGAGGTTGCGGAGTTCTGCGACGGTTTGACGGCGTCGGTGGATGACGTCGAGGTCGACCGCCACGCGGCCGGCATCGGTGGTGCTCAAACCAGCGACTACGATGCTGAGGTCGTCGCGCTCGGCCAGTCTGCGTCCCAGTCCGCCGCCTGGATGTTGTCCCGCCAGCGGACCTCCCGGATATTTTCAACGCGTTCGGCGATCTTGGTGGCGAACGAGTCGAACCTCATTTCCGAGTCCGGCTCGCGAACGTTCACGTCGGGTGGAGCGGTCGAGGTCAGGAAGCAGACCGCGTCGTACATCTCGTCGTTCAACAGGCGCCGGAAAAAGTCGCGGAGCCGGTCCTGTAGAGATTCGGGCGGTCCGGCTGGAGCAAACGTGCTCAAGGCGGTTTGTCGCGGCCGGACGGGCTCCGTTGTATCCCGTCGCTCTTGGAGCAGGAAAAGTTGTCCTACTGCGGACTTCAAGGCCCGTACGGCCTCCTGATCGAAAGCTCTGGCGACATTGGTGCCGGCCGCGACCATGTCGTCCATCCTGTTGCGGATGTTGTTCCCGATGGAGCTGAACATCAGCTTGATGTCGATCGCGGCTGCAGCTCAACGGTGCGGGCATCGACAACGTCAAGGGCTGGGAATGGCCCTTCTGATCTGTCGCCGATCACTTGGGCCGGCTTGACCGGCAGTGCGATCACCGGACGCTACCGACAACGCCGTCGCCACCGCCGCCCTGTCGCTCTGGACCACCGCCAGGTGGTCGGGCGTCGTCGGCGTCGCCGTGAAGCGCCGCTGATCTTCCGCCTCCGCTGCGCGTAGGAACCGCCAGCCCGCGATCGGGCGGGGCGCACCACCTCCGCCTGCACCGCCCCGGCTAGCCAGCTGGGGGTCGACAACTCAGAAAGAGAGAACCACAGTGAAGAAGGTCCTTATCGGCGTCGGCGTCGGATTCGCCCTGCTCGTGATCGCCACGGCGTGCAACAGCCCGACACCTCGGGCGTCCGCGCCGACCGAGCAGCCCGCCGCGGCCACTACCCAGCTGGCTACTACCCAACCGGTCACCTACCCGCCCAGTGCGCCGTGGCCGACCAGCCCGAGCCACAACAACGAAACGAGCACCGTGGAGGCGGCTGCACAGTTCTCGCCGCAGGTGGAGATGGCCCGCGACAAGGCGCAGAGCTACCTCGGTTTCAGCGCGTTCTCACGCAACGGCCTGATTCGGCAGCTATCCTCGGACGCTGGTGAAGGTTTTCCAAAATCCGTGGCCACCGAAGCAGTGGACAGCCTGTCGGTCGACTGGAACGCGCAGGCCGTCAAGTCGGCCGAGAACTATCTGAGCTTCACGTCGTTCTCCTGCTCAGGCCTGAAGCAGCAGCTCTCGTCGTCTGCGGGTGAGGGCTATACCAAAGCGCAGGCCGCCTACGGAGCTGGCCAGACCGACGCGTGCAAGTGAGACCAAGCGCGTGATCCCCAACATGGTCGGTCCACATAAGTCTGCCTGGCGAGTCCACCCCGCGCCGGGAGGTCGGCGTGGGCCTGACCGGCTGGAGGCGGACTAGGTGTACTGACCACGGTGGTTGGGTACACCTAGACGACTCTTTGTCGTGATTCTGTGAGAATCCGGGTAAACTCTTGCTGCGCGAGGTCCAACGAGGTCGCTGGCTAACCTTCGTTAGGTGCCGCTGCGGGTGCTTCACTTCACCACTAGCTTTCTCGCGCGGGCGACGTGCTCCAAACGTGTCGCGGCCTCGACTGGGTCTTCGTGCTCCCAGATTCTGACGACCAGCCACCCCATCGCAGTCAAGACGGAGTCGGTATCGCGGTCACGCCTGGCGATACCGCGGAGTTTGAGCCGCCACCAGTTCCTGTTCGCGATGGGAAGGTGACCGTGTTCAGGGCAGGAGTGCCAGAAGCAACCGTCGACGAAGACTGCGATGCGGGTGCCTCGCAGGAGCACATCGACCCGCCGGCGCCGATTCCCACCCGGAACCGGCTGATCGACGACGAACCGAAGACCTCGGCGGTGTAGCGCACGCCGGAGCTCGATCTCCGGACGGGTGCCCGACCTCCTGGTCCGGCGCACAACGGTTGCAGTGGCTGCAGATGACGCCGGCGGTGCGGGGCCGGGATCCAGGTGTCGGTACACACGAGGACTCTCTCAGCAAGGTCCGACAGAATTGGCCGATTCCGCCCGCACCGGGAGCGAGGATGGGCAGGCTCCGTCTGCCGCAGCCGATTGGGCAACTGTGGCTGTTCAAACGCCTTGTATGTCGCTCGCCGATTCACACGGCGCGGCCTGTCGTCGTCCAGGCGCCGCCGCCGACAATCCGCCTCGTCTCCGCGGCGCTGCGGTGCAGTTCTCCTCTGCCACCCGCACACCCGCTCGCCGGTTTCATCAGAGCCGTCTCGCCCCGATCGCGCCGAACGCCAGGCGTGTTCGATCCCGGACCAGACCGGATATTGCCCGCCGCACGCCAACGCGTAGAATCGTGCCGTTCGGTCGTGACATGGGGGTTGGCTTTGCGAGCTCTGACTGTTGACATTCCGTTTGGTCCTTTCGCGGGCACCGACGTCGAGGTCTACATCGGCGGCAAAAGCAAGACCGCGCGTATCCATGCCGATCGGTTCTGTGTCTCGGACGCCCGGTACACCACCATGCCGCTCAATGCCGAAACCGTCGGCCGAATGTGCAGGCAGTGCGGGCGAACAGCCCGGTGGGCGCGGCCGACCAGCGCGCTCGGCATGTTCTTGCAGGCGATCACGTCGATGCCGGACGGCTTGCAGGGAACCCTCGAGGAAGACTACCCGGCGGCGGAGTGTGCCCGCGCCGCCGAACTGCTCCAGAACGGGGAGTACCCGCCCGACGGGGAAGAAGACGATCTCTGGGAAGAGTACAGCAGTGCCCGCGAGCTACGGGACTCGCTGTACTCCTTTTGGCGTTACGCCCGTCGACGTGCGCGCAAGGCTCATTCAGTCGTTGCCGCCTACCCGTGGCTTCGGTCGTGGGCAACACCGACCTTGGCGGTTGTCGACAGTGAAGCCGAGTTGCTCCGCAAGCTGATCTCGCAAACCGTCGCTCCGGATCGTCTTGTGATCGCGGCCGCGGCCCTGGCGGTGCCGCAGCCGGAACTTCCCGCGGAACGACCGGAGTTCGTTATCCTGGGGACCCCATCCCAGGTCCGCCGGACCCTTGACCGTTGCTGGTATCGCTGGCGTGACGCCGCATCCCGGGGGAGGTCACCGGAGGAGATGGCTCACGCCGCCGAATGGGCCATGGATTCCGAACTCGGCCGCAAGAAGAAAGGGCGCGACGCCGCGATCTCTGCGCTCAAGGAACTGGTGGCCGAGTGGACGAACCAGGCTGAGTCCGCAGTGGATCACCATGGCTCAGCATCGGACCGCAACGTTGTTCTTCAAGCGAAGGAGTCCGGCCAAGCGGATCAAGACCCCTGGGACACGTTGACTGCCTGGGAACTCGCCGTCGTCGCCCGGTACGGCACAGAGTTCAGCTGGATCCACGACGCGGTGCTGCTGACGGTGCCCGACTCGCTCGCAACGCACCTACTCGACGACCGGCACGGTCTGCAGGCTGCCGAGCTCGGCAGCGCCGATCCATTGGCGGAGTTCGCCCAGTGGACGGCAGCACTCCAGCTGGTCTCTGCGGGCATTCTTCCTGGAATCCTGGATGACACGACGATCGGTAGACGGCGGACGCTTACTGCCGCTGACGTGGCGGGATTGCATCGCTCGGGGGCTTCGATATTCCAGGTCTTCTCGCCTGACAGAGGAATCGAGGTTTTGCCCATCAGTGCTCTCGTCGAACGCTGCGCACAGGGCTGGCGAGGTGTGATCGTCGCCGGTCCTGACGACCTTCCGGCCGACTTGATCGCGGAGTGGATGAATGACCTCGAAGGCAATCTGGACGACGACGTTGACCCGCTGAGCACCCGCGCTGGAGAGCAGAGCATCATCACCGGGACGTTCCGATCGGATCGCGACGTTGTTGAACGGCGGCTTAGATTGTTCGCGCTGGTACGGTCGGTCGACGATTTGCGGACCCTGACCGACCGCCACGAGCCGCCTGAGCGTGATATCGAATGGCTTGGCCTGCTGACTCCCCATCCTCTGGATCTCAGGCCGTTCAAGCCGGCGGGTGCTGACCGCGGGAAACGAGGGCTCGGCCTGCCCCTGGGAGTGCTCGCCTCCGTGCAGATCTACACCACGGACGGCACGGGCCGCTACATCGGCAAAGGACACTCACCGTTCTGTTCTTTCGCGCGCTCGGGCCGGACCTCGCTTGACGATGGCTTCGACCTCTTGCATCTTCGGGATCTCGTGGGATCGCTGAGCCCCGATTGGTGTTCTGTCTGTGGTGGTTACGCAGTCCGACGCCTCAACGAGGCACAGAGCCGGTACTACCGCACTGCCCATGAGCTCCTCGCACTCAGCGACCGTCTCGATGGATGGGGGCGCTGGCCGAGGTCGCGAAGTGAAGAGCTGGTCCTGATCCGGCCCGAACTGGAAAACCTTGCCGGGATCGATCCGGATGATTGCGGCTCGCTCTGTACGTCATCGGCGCAGTGGCGGTCCACGATCGACTCGCTGCTTGTCGCCCAAGACGAAACCATTGACGAGCGCTAGGAGTGCAGTGCGTGCCGACCTCACCGCTGCGGAGGGGGCTGAGTTCGGCAATCGGGCTCCATCCCTTGGCACTCTCGCCGAGGGCTCTGGCCCGCGTCGCACGAAGGCCATCGTCGAGCGTCGACACCCTGACTACGTCGCTGCCGGACGATGCCGACGGTGGCGGAAGGCCGCGGTTCGCGAGAGCCCGTCTGGATGCTGCGCGAGCCTCGCCAGGTAGCTCGGACTCACTCGGTGCTGCCACCATTACGGAACCAACTGCAGGCGTGTAGATTTCTGAGCAAGATCGTCCTCGGACACTTACCATGACCCCACCTGTGCGGATCGAGGTTGGCCTCGATCCGCACTTGTCGTTCACCGGGGTGGTAGGTGGCCTGCAGCTGTAGCTGGCGGTAGACCTCCGCCTTCCGGTCGGGGTGGGCGGTGGCCAGTACCGACCTGATGTCACCCATGAGCTCGACGAGGTCGCGGATCTGGTCTTTGGTCATTCGGTGCTGTCGCGTCTCGGTTCCAGGAGGTGACCGTCGTGGATGTCGACGGATTCCTGCCACGGCTACCGGACGGCGAGTTCGCGCAGCCGCGGTTCCCGACCGGCAGTGAGGTCCAGGTGAAACATCGTTCGGTCACCGATGAATCTGAAAGTTCTCACCGCTGGCTCGCCCGTCGGATGGTGACCGGCAACGTCGTCAGCCGGCGGACGATCGAGTGCGGAATCCACTGGTGCCCGGCATCGGCCAGGGCGATATCGACGTCGGGGCCGTCAACGCGGTGACGGCGATCTCGGTGAGCGTGCGGGCGACGTTCCCGCTCCGCGAGGCCCAGCGAGACGGCCACCAACGCACCGTGGCAGTGAACGGGCGCCTGCACGACGAGGCGCTCGCCGGCGTGGGGGAACCTTCCGCCGTCGCGTTCCCCAGCGCTACGGGGCTAGGAAGCTGCCGCGGCTGGCTAGCCGTCGGTCTGGATCGTGAACGTGCGGGCCGCGGTGACGCAGGTTTCGACCAGCTCGTCCGCGCTGTCCGCGCCGAGCACCAGGTACATGTACCAGTCGGATGGCCCGACCTGGCGGACCCGGTCACCGACCTGACGCTGCCGGTGCCAGCTCAGCACGTCCGGATGCCGCCGCAGTTCTTCGTCGGCCGGCATCGCGGTGATCACGCCGGGCGCGGCCGGCCGGATGCCGATCCCGCCGAGGTACGGCCGAGCCTTGCGCAACGGCGGCAGCGCGCCGGTCATTGCCGCCGATACGACCAGCGACCAGGTGGGGTGACCGTGGTACGCGCCGAGCATGTGCTGCATCCAGGCACCGCCCGGCCGCGTCGCGACCTCGGAGAAAACCAGTTCCCCGTCCGGGCGCTCGAACACCTCGAGGTGAGTCGGGCCGGAGTCGATGCCGAGCGCCCCGTTCAGCCGGGCGTGCATGTCACGCAACCGCTCGTAAAGGTCCGGGTGTTCCTCGGGCAGCAGCACGGTTGACCCGTCGAGACCGTTTTCCAGCACGGTCATCCGCGGCCGCAGGTACTTGTGGACCGCGAACGTCAGCGCCTTGTCCCCCGACCAGATCGCGTCGACGCACAGTTCTTCGCCCTCGACGTACTCCTCGACGATCAGGTGGCGCGACCGCTGCGTCGAATCGAACGTCAGCCCGGTGGCGATCGAGCCGAGATCCGCGCCGTCACGGACCTTTTCCGTCGTGGTCGACCCGTATCCCGCCGCGGGCTTCACGATCAGCGGCGCGGACAGCTCACCGGCGATCCGCGCGACAGCCGGTTCCTCCGCTGCGTCGGCCAGGGACCGGAATCCCGTCGTCACCACGCCGGCGCCGCGTACGAGATGCTTCATCAACCTCTTGTCGCGGTGCGCGACGTGGTGCAGCGGATTGTCCGTTTTTCCGAGCAGTAGTTTCAGGTAACCGGCGCCGAACTGGCTCAGTTCCTGGTGGTTGAACACCTCGGTCACCACCCGGCCCGCTGACCGCAGGTCGACGGCGACCGCGGACAGTTCGGCGATCGAGTCGAAACTGCTGATGCGGTAGACTTTCGCGCACCGGTCGAGCAGTTCTGGCTCCATTGCGCGGTGCCGGGTGTCCACCCCGTCGAGCACCAGGCAGACTTCGGCGTGCTGGTCGAACAGCGCCCCCAGGGTCTCGGGCTGGTACTTGCAGACGACGGCGGTTTCCGCGCCGTCACCCGGATTCGCGGTCATCAGCCGCCTCCTCTGTTCCGTGGTCCGCCCGGCCGGGATGTCCGGTCACCATGGTGACCGGACACAGGCGAGCGCCACACCGTATTTGCCCGACATTGAAATCTGCGGAAATATCAGCACAGGAGAAAGGACAGCAGTCCGATGAGCATCGGACGGCCGGCCAGAGTCTGGTGTGGACGGTGCGGGTCACCCGCCCCGGAGCACCTCGGGGGTCACCGGTGGGTAGGCCAGCGCCGCGGCGTTGTGGTGGTCGAGCAGTATCTGGGCCGTTTCGTTCACCTCCTGGAACCGGGTCGCGGGGTCGGCGTTGCGCAGCAGCACGTCCTCCATCGCGTACGTGACCAACGTGTTGATGCCGTGGAGGTTGCCGATCCGTGGCCCGGCTGACGTCGGGCTCACCTCCGCCGAATTGACCTGGTGCGACGCAGTGAGGAAGCCGGGGAACGGCTCTTTCCACGCCGGCGACAGGGACAGCTCGCGGGCTTGGCGAGTGATCGGCAGCGTGCGCTCGGCCATGCGAGCCGCCGCGAGCGCCGGATTCAGCTGGTACTGCAGGAACGCGAGCGCGCCGTCCTCCTTCTCCTTCGGCAGGCCGCCGGCCATGAAGAACGACTGGCCGGCGATGGGGCCGCCTGGGGAGCGGCGCGCGTCGCTGCGCGGCAGCCCGCCCACCAGGAGCTCGATCCCGGCGTTGGCGGCCATGTCCACCATCGTGATGCCGACTGCGGACGACGAGATCACGAACGCGATTTCTCCCCGCTCGAACGCGGCCATGGGGGAGAAGTAGTCACGAGGCTGGCCGGTGTAGAGGTAGTGGCCGCTCTCGTGCATGGCCTTCCAGTACCGCACGTAGTTCAGCATCTCGGGCGAGTCGAGGTGCAACTTCGTGGTCCGGCCCGTGCGGCCGTTGCCGGCGTTGCCGAAGAGCCCGCCCTGCCCGGCGATCTCCTGGTGGAACAACCAGCCGTAGATCGGCCAGGAGACGCGGTGGGCGGGGGCGCCTGGCAGTGCGGCGATCGCGTCGCACGCCTCCGCCAGCTCCTCCCACGTCGTCGGCATCCGGGCGATGCCGGCGCGGTCGAGCATGCCTTTGTTGGCGTACAACATGTTCGTCGTGACGACCGTCGGCATCGAGAAGAGCTCACCGGCTTGGCTGTAGTAGTTGCGCACGACGGGCAGCAGGTCGTCGACGACCACCGGCTCCCCCAGGATCTTCGTGCGGTCACCGATCGCGGCCTGGACCGACGCGAACAGCGGCGCACCGGTGCGCGTGCGCGTGTCGTGCGCCGTCTGCGTCGACGAGTAGATGTACTCCGCCAAGTCGGGAGGGTTGCCCGCGGCGGCCGCGGCGCCCACTTCCTCCGGCATCGCGCGGAAGTCGATCTGGCGGACCCGCACTTCGTATTCCGGGTGGGCCTGGTTGAACCACTTCGCCGCTTCGATCACCGGGTCGTTGATACCCGGCAGCGTGCGTTTCCCGTCTGCGAACCTGGGGCTGTCCGCGAGCCACGCCTCGATCACGATCGGCTCGATTGAGTCTGACACGGCATCCTCCGCTGTTGTCGATTCCGTCGATTCGAAAGTCACGTTCGCCACGCCTGTTCCGGGACCTCGGCGATCACCCGGACCAGATCGACGAATTCGCCGATCCAGCGGTCGACAGTGGCGGCGTCGATCAGCCCCGGCTCGTATTCGACGATTCCGCGCACTTCGCCCGTCGGGAGCAGGGTAAAACCCCACGGGCAGACGCCGCGGTGATTCCGGCTGGGCATGCCCGGCGGCATCGCCACCGGGGTGACGCCGTCCGCGAACTGGATTTCGGACGCCGTCGCGCGGGGCCGGGCGTAGTTGAAGACGACCGGGACGGACCACGGATCGCCGTAGGGCTTGAGCACGTCGGGATTTGCTTCGAGGATCAGCCGGAACGGAATGAGGTTCCGCTGGGCTTCGAGCGTTGCTTTCCGGGCGAGGCGCATGATGTCCCGGTAGGTGTGGCCGTCGTCGAGGTTCAGCCGGATGGGCACCGGGTTGGAGATGAACCCGACGGTGTTGTGGAAGCCCTTCACAGCGCGCCCGTTGTTCACGGTCAGGAGGGTGACATCGGCCGAACCGCGGACCCGTTCGTCGAAGACCGCGGCCGCGGTCAGGAACAGGTGGTAGGGCGTGCACCGGTAGCGCGCCGCGCTCTCCGTGATCTTCGCGAGGAAGCCCAGGTCGATCGTGAAGTTCCGGACCGCGCTGGACGCGGTCAGGGCGTCGGGGCCGTTCGGGCGGTCCGTGGGCAGGGTCTGCAGTCCGGCACCGGAAAGCTTGCCGGTCCAGTAGCGGACCGCCGCCGCGGCCTGCTCGCCCTGGCTGAAATTCCGCTGCCGGACGGCGTATTCGCGGTACGGCGTGGCCGCCGGCAGTGCGTGCGGCGTCCCGCTCACCCGGGCGGTGTAGAAGGCCGCGAGGTCGCGGCGAAGCAGGCTGGAGGACCAGTTGTCCCCGAAGAGGTGATGGCTGAGCAGCGTCAAGACAGCGTCGCGCCCGTCGAAGCGGTGGAGCGCGGCGCGCAACGAAGGAGTTTCCGAAAAGAGGATGTCCTCGTCGCTCACCAAGCGGTACAGCTCGATGGCCCGGTCGTCGCGAGCCAGGCCAGGAGCCAGCGGGTCGTCGCGCACGGTGAACACCACCGGACGCGGCGGCACCACTTCCTGGTACCCGGCGGGACCGTCGGGCTCGCCGTGGGTGAGCCTGGTCCGGAGGGCTTCGTGGCGGTCCACCAGATCCGCGAGTGCGCCTTCGAGGGCGTCGATCCGCACCTCTCCACGGACCCGCAAGACGGTGACGACGGTGTTGTTCGGTGCCAGATCTTCCGGCCCGCCCTCCTGCTGGAAACTCAGCGGATAGCGCTGGTTCTGTGAATTGCGTATTACGGTGTAGTCGGCGTCCGGAATTTCGAATGGATTGGTCATCCTTGATCTCCTCGCGGTGGTCCGACACGCGTTTCGTTTACAGCACGGTCAGAGGGTCACGCCGCGATGGCGTCGTCCCCGGGCGTCTCGGCCACAACGGCCTCCTCCCGGGGGCGGGTGCGCTCGCCCCAGGCCGCGATGGCCGGGCTGACCAGTCCGATCACCAAGAAGAACACGCCGATTCCGATCCAGCCGACGATGCCTTGCGAGAGGACGAAACCGACCAGCACCAGGGGTGCCACCGTCATGCAGATCGTGGTGACCGTGGTCAGCAGGCCGTCGTACTGACCCTGGGCCCACGCCGGGGGCAGCGCGAATTCGAGCGCGAACCTCCCGGAGAACAGCCAGATTTCGGCGAAGGTGAGCGCCACCGCACCGCCGAGCACGAGGGCCGCCGCGGCCCACCCGGGCATGTCCCGCATCAAGGCGAAGGCCACGAGACCCAGCACCACCATGACCGCGGCGCGCCGCATGGCCCGCCCGCCCTGGCCGGCGGTCTTGATGTTCTTGCTGAGGTGCATCTGGAGCAGCACGGCCAGCGCGGTGTTGACGACGTAGACCGCGGTGACGGTCCAGCGCGGCGCCGAGGTGTGGGCCACGATCCAGACCGGGATCAGCATGTCCAGCACGAAACCGGAAATCCCGAGGGTACCCGAGGCGAGCGCGTACGCGACGAACGGTTTGTCCCGCAACGCCAGCCACCGGTCGATCCGCACCTCGTCGGTGCTCTCCGGTCGGGGCAGCGGCTTGTAGTCGGGGATCCGCAGCGTCAGGGCCAGCACGACGAGGTAGGCGGCCGAGACGGACAGGAACATCACGTGGTAAGCGGTCGTCGTACCGATCTGGATGCCGATGCCGGCGCCGAGCGCCCCGATCGTGATGCCCATGTTGCGGAAGGTGCGGGTCTGGGCCCGGAACCCGACCGTGTCGTCCCCGCCGATCCGGCGCATCAGCGCTCCGACGGAGGCGAAGTAGGAGAACGCGAAGATGTTCATCCCGGCCACGACCACCATCAGCGACCAGAAACCCTGGACGAACACGTAGCTGCCCATGCCGACCAGCTGCCCGGACAGCCCGAACAACACGATCCGGCGCGGCCCGAGCCGGTCGGCCAGGTTACCGGCGAACAGGGTGAGCGGAATGCCCACGATGCCGCCGATCGTGATCGCGAGCCCGGCCTGCGTGTACGGAATCCCCACGATCTGGGTGCAGTACAGCATGTAGATCGGGATGAACACGCCATTGGCGATGGTGGCGATGAAGTAGCTCAGGACGTACGCGCGCTGATTTCCCTTTGGCGGAATATGTGACTTGATGTAATCCGTTGCACTGAATTTCACGACGAACTCGCTTTCCTTCGGAACTTGTGGCCGACGCGGGCCGGTGGTGGCACGGGCGCCGTATCCTGGGGTGCGCGATTTCAGAATGCCGCGGTCGTCATACGGACGTGGATTTCCCGGTCCGGGTCCGAAAACGGCCGGCGCCCGTGCATCATGCGCGAGTTGTCCACCATGACGACGTCACCCTGCTGCCAGTCGACCAGGGTCACCAGCTCTTCGCAGGTGTCCAGGATGGACAGTCGATCAGCCGCACGCACGGGCGTCCCATCGGCGAAGGTGACGCCGCTCGACTCGTTCGGGATGATGCTGTTCGCGAAGGCGGGCACCCCGTGGTACCGGCTGAGCGGGGCCGCCGGGACCTGATAGGTGATGTCGATCTTGCCGTTGTCGCGAGCCGTGTACGACACACCGGGCAACGCGGCGAGAAGCTCAAGCGTCTCGTCCCGGTCCGCCGCCACTCCGGTGAAGAGCGGCCACAGCTCCGGTCCGGACTCGTCGAACGAGTACACAAGGTCGTGCGACGCGCATTTCTCACGCAGCCGCTCGGGCAGCTTCAGCCACACATCGGCGCCGTCGAACAAGGTGGTCTCGCCCCCTTCGGCCGGTGGCCGCGCGCAGTAGAACCACAGCAGATCGGGTCGTATCGGGCTGTACCCCATCTCGGCGTGCGGGCCGACGTGCTGCTTGCCGAGGTCGACCGTGCTGGTGGCTTCGTCGGCCGCAACCTCCCGCCGGTTCTGCCCGGCATGCACGCGGCCGAGCGTCGCGGTCGAGAACCGGCCGGTGAACGCGGCGAACTCGCCGGGCTCGGTGCCGAAGCCGCGGAAGACCAGCGCGCCGGCCTCCCGGAACGCCTCGATCACCGGTTCGGCGGGGAGATCGTGCAGGCGCGTCCCGCCGGTGGTCGCGTGCACCACGAGGCTGGCGCGATCCAGGACGTACGGACACTTCGACATGGGATGCTCCAAACATCGACGCCGGAGGGATTCGTTGGCACAACAGGAACTACGCCGCGGCGCGGGCGGCGCAGGGCAGGCGGACGGGCAACGAGCGGCCCCGTTCGTGATGAAAAGTGTTGCTGGGCAAAGAGTCTCGACGCCGACGGCGAGCAGGCTTGCCGGCGGGGCCTGCAGCGCAGCACCTCCTCGCGGCCGTGATCCGGCCGTCTTCGGACATCCCGATGAGCTCGGCGACGAACATGCCGGGCCCGACGTCGTGGCTGGTCACGGCCCAGGCCACGACTCCGCCCGGTAGCTTCACCCGGGTGGCGTGGCCCAGGCGGTCGGCTACGGGGTATGGGTCCGGGTGGGACGCCGTCAGCCGGTCACGTCTTCGAGGCGCTGCACCAGAACATCTGCCAGCGCGCCGAACGAAGGCGCGTCGAAGACGTCCTCGGACGTGCATTCGATGCCGAGGTCCTCTTCGAGCGCGGCCGCGAGTTGCAATGACGCGATGGAGTCGAAGCCGACCGTCATCGGGTCCGCGTCCACCGTCACGTCCTGGCCGATCACGGCACGCGCCTTGACCAGGACCGCGGTGGAAACGCGTTCTTTGAGCTCAACCATGGTTTCGTCGTCCCTCCGTTGCGCAAGACGCGTCCAAGAGCGAAAGTGCGAGTTCGTGAGATGGCCCGACGCTGGGCAACCGGTGATCGATTTTGTCGTTCGGGTGCATCCTGCTCGCGATCACCGGCCCCCACGTCTTGATTCATGCGCTGTCGGCCCCGTCCGCGTGCCACCGAGCATGATCAGAGAAAGCGCGGTCTCGGAATGTCCGGTCGCCGTCATCGCGGGCTCGGCCTAGGACGGCGGGAGCAGGATACGTTGCAGGACAAGGATCCCGGTGCGCTCGCGGCCATCTGCCGCGAAGTGCTACCTCGGCTGGGATCTTCGGTGCTCATCGCGGGTGGGCAGTCTGCTCGTGGACCGTACCGTCGCGACCGTCCGGGCGCGTTCGATGATTTCGAAGCGATGTCCGGCAACACTGGAGACATCCGGTGATCGTCACCCCGAGATAATCGGCGGATCAGGCCACGCGCAACGGCGCGCATCGACCACGCGGAAAGGCCGGTAAATCATGCGCACTTCGACCACTGTGGACTTCCGGGTACTGAATCCGGCGCCGGAGGTCACGCCGTGACGCACGTCGGGGACTGCCCAGTCGTTGAGCGCGTCGGCTGGATCGCGCTCCGGTATCCGGATCGCGTCGCCGTCGTCGGCTCGGACAAAGTGCTGCGCTACGGCGAACTATGGGACCGGGTGAACGCGTGGCGAAAGCGCTGTCTCTCACTCGGGTTGCCGCCCGGCAGCCTGGTGGCGGTGCAGTCCGGCGACGGCTGCGGATTGCCGGCGGCATTCCTGGGCGCTCGTGCGGCCGGCCTGGTCCCGTTGTTGCTCGACTCGGGGCTGCCGCGGGGCCGGACCGCGGCGGTCCAGGCGGCGGCCCGGCCGGCAGCGGTGCTCGTGGCGGACACGGAAGCGATCGAGCTGACGGGGGAGCCCGACCCGCCGGTCCTGCCGCCGGAAGCCGGCTATGTCGTGTTTTCGTCCGGCACACAGGGCGTTCCCAAGGGCATCGTCGGCCAAGCCGCCGGCCTGCTGGCCTTCGTGGACTGGGAAATCGGCGAACTGGACGTGCACCCCGGCACCCGCGTCGCGATGCTGACGTCGCCCGCGTTCGACGTTGTGTACCGCGATCTGCTGCTCGCCCTGTGTTCCGGCGGCGAACTGCACGTCGCGGACCGGCATGTCCGGTTCGCCCCGTCCGCGGTACTGGCCTGGCTCGCCGAACGGGAAATCGAGGTGCTGCACGCCGTGCCGAGCCTGAGCGCGCGCTGGCTCGAGGCGGCCGGGCAGGTCGTGAATTCGGTGCGGCACACGCTGTTCGCGGGCGAGCCGCTGTACGGACGGCACGTGCGGCGCTGGCGCCAGGCCGTCCCGGACACCCGGGTGGTGAACCTGTACGGCCCGGCCGAAACCACGCTGGCCCGGTTCTACCACCACGTCCCGGACGACTGCGGCGACGGGCTGCAGCCCGTCGGCAGGCCGCTGCCCGGCGGCGCTGTCGACCTCGTCCCGGTGGGACCGGCCGGCACTCACGGCGACGTCCGGCGGGTGGAGATCGCGACCCCGGACGGATCGCTCGGTTACCTGCCCGGCACCTGCTCTCCCGACGATCTGGCCCGGTTGCGCCGCGAGGACGGCGTCACCCGGTTCCAGACCCAGGATCGCGGCCTGCTGACCGCCGACGGCGACCTGGTGGTCGCCGGCCGGCTGGACTCGAATGTCAAGCGCCGCGGGATCTTCGTGGACATCATGCGCGTCGAGGCGGTCGCGGCGGAGCTGCCGGAAGTCCGGGCGGCCTGCTGCGTCCAGCTCGAGTCGAGCAGCGAGATCGTGCTGGCCGTGCTGGGTCCCGACCAGGTCACCGCAGCGGGGTTGCGCCACCGGCTTCGGGTCCTGCTCGGCGCGGAGGTCCCCGATCGCGTGGTGGCGGTGGCGTCGCTGCCGCTGTTACCCGGCGGGAAGGCCGATCGGCGTGGCGTGCGGGAGCTGCTGAACCTCGAAGACGCCGCTTGACGCCCATCCGGTCGCCATGCTGGCTGCACGCGTCGCTCAAGTCCCCCGGATTCGGCCCTGGTCCCGTTCGGCTAGTTCGGCAGGATGGGCTCGAACCGTTCGTTGACGAATCCGTAGCAAGGGTTCTGCACGAAACGGCGGTAGTTGCTGGTGGTGATGCCGTCCACCGACAGGCACAGGCCGCTGTTGACGTTCTGGAACTGCGCGTTCCCGTTGTTGTAGTCCCAGATCATCCGCCACTGCTGGTTCGTGCCGACCAGGCAGCTGTACTGGATGATCGGGTTCCCCTGATCCATTCCGTACGCGTAGTCGTCCACGCACCTGCCGGTGGCGACGTTCTGCAGCCAGAAAACGCTGGGGTCGTCGGTGGCCTGCCCCATCCGCCATCTCTGGTTGTTCCGGTACTCGCAGGTGAACTGGTCCACCAGCGCGAAGTCGTCGAAGTGTCCCCGGTCGACCTGCATGCACCTGAGGCCGCTGGGAGCGCTGCTGCTGACGACCTGCCATGCCAGCACGTCACCGCTCACCGGCGGCATGATGGTCCGGTCGGCGTAGGCGGGGGCGGCGCCCGTCAGCGCCACGACGGCGATCACGAGCGGAACCAGGATCGCGCGGGGCAAATGCAGCATGGGTCTCCTCGAAGAGCACGAATGCGGGCCGGTAACGCGGGGAACACTAGGGATCACCACCTCGGGACTCCAGGAGGAACCGGCGGAAAAGCCGGCGGAAACTCAACGGCCGCCGAGGTGGTCGCGGATGCGGGCCTGGTCCGGAAGGCCGATCGGGAACGTCAGTGCCTCGCGCAGCAGGGCGACGCTGTCCGGGTCGCCGTTGGCGGCGGCGGTCTCGCCGAGCGCGAGCAGCGCGAGCCCGGTCGCCTGAGCGTGCTCGGCTCGGCGAGCCAGGTCCAGCGCTCGCTTGCCGGTCGCCGTGGCGTCGTCCCAGCGGGCCAGTCCGGCGTGGGACTGGGCCAGCAGCGCCAGCGCGAAAGCCTCGGAGCCGGGTTCGCCGAGGGCGACGAACGTCGCTGCGGCCTCGGTCAGCAGGACGGCCGCACCGGCGTGGTCGCCGGTGTCGTTCCGCACGGCGCCGAGGTTGAGCTGCGCCACCGCGACGCCGCGCCGGTCGCCGAGCTCGTGCTTTCGGCGCAACGCGGCAGCGTGGTACTCGATCGCTTCCGCGTACGCGCCGCGGTCGTGCGCGAGCGCGCCCAGGTTGTTCAGCGCGATCGTCTCGCGGCGCGTGTCGCCGGTGGTCCGGGCCCGAGCCAGGACGTCGGTGTACGCGGCCGCGGCGTCGGCGTACCGGCCGGCGAACTTGTGGGCGTTGCCGATCAAGGTCAGAGTCGCCGCCCGGCCGTCCGGATCGGCGCCGAAGGCCTCGGCGGCGGACGCCGCCAGCGCCAGCGCCGCCTCCGGGTCGCCGCTCTGGTTGGCGGCGACCGCGGCGCCGTGCCAGGCCCACGCCCGGGCCTGCTCGGTGGGCGCGGCGGCGGCCGCCCCGGCCAGCATCCGGCGTCCCTCGGCGAACCGGCCCCGGGCGACGTAATGGCCGGTCAGCGCGCGCACGGTCGCCACGTGCAGCAGGGTGGGCGCGGCGTCGACGGCGTGCTGGATGGCGGCGCGGACGTTGTCCTGCTCGTCGCCCAGCCGCGGATCGCCGTCGCGGACCAGGCGGAAGAAGTGTTCCGCGTGCTCGTCCCGATCGCCGGCGCTGGTGAGCTGGTCCTCCACGACTTCCCGGATGGTGTCCAGCATGCCGATCCGGGGGTGCCCGGCCCGGTCCGTGACGGTGACCAGGCTGTGCGCGGCCAGCGTCGCCGGCGAATGCGGCCGGCCACCGGACACGGCCTCGACGTCGACCGGGTCGGCGCCACCGGCGAACGCGCCCAGCAGGCCGAACAGCCGCCGGTCGGGATCGGTGAGCCCGCGGGTGCTCCACTCGACCGTGCGGCGCAGGCTCAGGTGCCGGTCGGCCAGATCCACCGTGTCGCCGTGCAGGTCACGGACCTGGGCGAGGACCTGCGACGGCGCCTGGGTGCGCAGTCGTGCCGCGGCCAGCTCCAGAGCCAGCGGCAGACCGTCCAGCCGGCGGCACAGCGCGGCGACCGCGGCGGCGTTGTCCCCGGTGAGCGCGAATCCCGGCCGGACCGCGGCGGTGCGCTCGACCAGGAGCTCGACTGCCGCATTGCCGGCCATGGCCGGCGGGTCGTCACTGTCCGGAGTGGACAGTGGGGTCAGTGGCCACAGATGCTCGCCGCGGAGCCGCAGCGGCGCCCGGCTGGTCACCAGCACGGTCAGCCGTGGGCACCCGGCGAGCAGCGCGGCGACGGTGGTGGCCGCCGGGGCGACGTGTTCGAAGCTGTCGAGCACCAGCAACCATCGCCCGTCGCCGATCGCCGTGGCCGGATCGGGCGTGCGCAAGGATTCCGCCAGCGCCTGCGGGACGTCGTCGGCCTCCCGCAGCGCACTCAAGTCGAGGCCGTGCACGGCCTCGAACCGGCTCGCCGCCTGCCAGCCGGCCTCCAGCGCCAGGCGCGACTTGCCGACCCCGCCGGTGCCGGTGATCGTGACCAGCCGCACCGCGGGATTCCGAACCAGCCGAAGCACCGCGGCGAGGTCGTCGGCCCGGCCGACGATCGAGGTGACCGGCGCCGGCAGCGCCGGGCGTACAGTCCGCCGTGGACGCGTGTCCGGTGGTGGCGCGGTGCGGGCGCTGCGCGCGAACCCCTTCTGCTCTTCCGGCGTCAGGTCTAGCGCGCCGGCGAGTGCACGCAGCGTCTCGCGGTGCGGGCGCCGCGTAGCGCCGCGCTCGATCTCCCCGATGGCGCGAACGCTGATCCCGCTCTGCTCCGCCAGCTGCTCCTGCGACAGGCCGCGGCTGCTCCGCAGTCCTGCCAACACCTCGGACAGCGTCTGCCCCGATTGCACCGCGCCATAGTAGAGATGCCGCGCGACGGATCAAGCAAAGGCTCGGCTCGGCAAGGCTTCGAGCCGGTCGCCGGTCGGTCCGGCGGCCCGGGCCGGCGTCGCCACAGCCACGGTTCTACGGCGCGGCCAAGGGACTCGACCCGCTGGAGAGAAGGTCGCGCGCTGAGGGGCACCTGACGTCAGTAACCACCCTGGCACCCATGGTGACAACACTGGCGACGGCAACCCGCTGACCAGCAAGGGA
This sequence comes from Amycolatopsis ponsaeliensis, assembly GCF_030182635.1. Lineage (NCBI taxonomy): Bacteria > Bacillati > Actinomycetota > Actinomycetes > Pseudonocardiales > Pseudonocardiaceae > Amycolatopsis > Amycolatopsis ponsaeliensis. Next base: position 69,889 of record NZ_JAPZLD010000040.1, on the reverse strand, counting down.
ATCACGATCCTCGCCCTGCCTGTTCCGAGTGCCTCCTGGTAGGGAAAACTCCACCCCGCACGGTGGGGTCGTCTCCAGGACCGGTTGGGGTGCCACCTTGATCGTGTGCGGCACTACAGCCTGCCAGGCTGGTGGCGTGGCCCAGATGACTGACTTTCAACCCTGCCCCGGGGAGAGTGGCATGCCGGTGCCTCGGTTGCGGCGCGTATCGGAGGGTTCCGGATGAACGTCATCGGGATCGCGTTTGCCATGGCAGGCGCCGTGTTCGCCGCGCTGGCCGCGCACATGCAGCACCGGGCGGTGCACACGACGCTACGGGACGCTGACGCTGGGCCGACGCTGCGACTTCGTTCGTTCGGCCGGTTGCTGTGCCAGTCAGGCTGGCTGCTCGGCCTGCTCGTGATGATCGTCGGCGGGACCCTGCACGCAGTGGCGCTCGGCCTCGCGCCGGTCATCGTGGTGCAGCCGGTCGGCGTGCTCGCGGTCGGTGTGACCGCGCTGTTCGCGGCCAGGGCCGGCGGGCCGAAGCTCACCGGACGCGGCTGGCTGGCGATCGGCGCCATCGCGGCAGGTGTGGCCGGTTTCGTGGGGATCGCGGCGAACAACACCACACCGACCGAGGTGAGCGGTTCGGCCGGCCTCCAAGCCGCCAAACTCGTCGCCGCCGGCGTGGTCGGCATGTCCCTGCTCGCCATGATGACAAAGGGACGGGCGCGCGGCCTCGCGTTCGCCACCGCCGCGGCCACGGCCTACGGGCTGGTATCGGTGCTGACCAGGTCGGCGCTGCAGCAGGCTCAGCACGGCGGTCCGCCTTCCACGCTGATCGTTTCCGCGATCGCCATCACGCTTGCGCTGCTCCTCGGCGCCTGGCTGGTGCAGCAGGCCTATGCCAGCGCGCCACCACACACGGTGATGGCGTGCATCACCGTGGTGGACCCGATCGTCGCCGTGGCGATCGGGGTCGGGCTGCTCGGCGAAGCGAGCTCGATCAGCGGATGGGTCGCCGCGTCCGGGCTGCTCTGCGCGCTCCTCGCCATCGGTGGCGTACTGGCACTGGCCCGGTTCACCGATCATCGCGGCGAGAACGTACAGCCGCTCCCGGTCCCGGAGTCGACCAAGCGGCCGGTGCCGGAACCCGTTCGCGCAGGGTGACCCCAGGGTGCCGACGGCACCGGGTTTCATCGGAGAGCTCGGATGACACGGCGGGGCGCGAAGCAGAAGTACGTCGAGGCCGACTGGGTGGCCGTTCCGCTTGTGGGTGGCGGCTACGCGCTCGGGGTGGGACCGGGACGCGTGGCGGATGCCGGCGTTCGTCCACCGGGACAGCCTGGTCGGACTGTTCAGCCTGGTGGAATACCCGGGCGATGACCCGGGTGAGCGGCCCAGCCGCCGCAGGATCACCGAAGAGGAAGCGCGTGGCCTGCCCGAGTCGGGAAGTGCCGGATCGGGGTTTGTCGAGCAACGCCTGACGAAGCTCCTGTCCTGATGCTGGCCGAAGTGTGTGTACGAAGGCTTGCAGGACCGACCGATCAAGCCCGGCGGCGCTGCAGGAGGCGGTAGGACGCCTCCGTGCGGCGGCGCGCGCGGCTCAACGGCGGAGGATGCCCAGGGCCACGGCAGTGGCGACAGCCGCCGTGCGTGAGTCGACGGCGAGCTTCGTGTAGATGCGGGCCAAATGGGACTTGACGGTGCCTTCGGTGAGGTGGAGGCGGGCGGCGACGGCCTGGTTGGACAGGCCGTCGGCGACCAGGGCGAGGACCTCGGTCTCGCGTGGGGTCAACGCGGTGCCGGGGACGCGCAGCCGGGTCATCAGCCGCTCGGCCACCGACGAGGCCAAGGCGGTGCGTCCCGCGGCCGCCGTGCGGACGGCGGCGGCCAGCTCGTCCGGCGGGGCGTCCTTGAGGAGGTAGCCGGTGGCGCCGGCTTCGATGGCGGGCAGCGTGTCGGCGTCGGAGTCGTAGGTGGTGACGACCACGACCCGCGGCGCGCCCGGCCGGGCGGTGATCGCCGCGGTGGCCTCGGCGCCGCCCATGCCCGTGCCGAACTGCAGGTCCATCAGCACGACGTCGATGTCGCCCGCGGCGGCGCGGGCGACCGCGGCTTCGGCGGTGGCGGCTTCGGCCACCACGACCATGCCGGGCTCGGTCTCCAGCACGGCACGCAGCCCGGCCCGGACGACGGGGTGGTCGTCGGCCAGCAGGAGCCGGATGGGCGTGTCGGTCACCGGGGCGCCTCGGAATCGGTATCGGCGGGCAGGGGGACGGGGAGCCGGGCGACGACGGTGGTGCCGTGGCCGGGAACGGATTCGACGGTGAACCCGCCGCCGAGCACGTCCATCCGGGCACGCATCGCCGCCAAGCCGAAGCCGCCGCTTTCGGGAGCGTCATCGGGGTCGAAACCCGTGCCGTCGTCGGCGACTTCGAGGGTGACGTCGTCGCGGCCGTAGCCGAGGGTGACGTCGACGGAGCCGGCGCGCGCGTGCTGGACGGTGTTCGCGAGCGCGGACTGGGCCACCCGCAACAGAGCGACTTCGTGCGCGGTCGGCAGGGGGACCGCGACGCCGCCGAGGTGGCAGCGCGCCGTGATCGGGTGTCGCGTGGAAGTGGTGGCGCACAGGCGTTTCAGCGCGCCGCCGAGGGTCGTGCCGTCCAGCGCGGGCGGGACGAGCGCGGCGACGAACCGGCGTGCTTCGGCGAGGTTGTCCACAGTGGCCTGGCGAGCCTGGACGACGTACCGGGCGGCGTTCTCCGGGGTGCCGGGCAGGGCCCGTTCGGCGGCGCGCAGCAGCAGCTGGATGCTGGAGAGCCCCTGGGCCAGGGTGTCGTGGATCTCGCGGGCCAGCCGCTCCCGCTCGGCCAGTACGCCGGCCGCGTGCTGCACCTCGGCGAGGTCGGCGCGGGTCGCCGTGAGCTCGGCGATCAGTTCGCGACGTCGATCGCTCTCGCGGTACAGGGCCTGGTACCCCCGGACGACGGCCACGGCCACCGCGGCGCCGAGGGCCGGGCCGATCACCGCGGCCGGGGCGAAGCCGCCCTGGTGGACGGCGAACGCGGCGATCGCCGCCACCGCGGTGGCGGTCACGGCGACGAGTCCCGCGGCGCGGGGGAGCAGGTGGAGCTGGAGGAAGTACAGGGGAAAGGCGACCCACACCCCGTCGGCGGAGAAGACCAGCAGCACCAGCCAGGCGACGCCGACCGCGGCCAGCCACCCGGCCGCCGCCCAGCGGGAGTGGCGGATCACCGGCAGCAGCGGGCCGATCGCGTACACCAGAGCGCACGCCGAAGCGGCGGCGACGGTCGCCCCCGCGGAGGCCTGGTCTCCCGTCACCGCCCGGACGGCGGCCAGCGCGAGCAGGCCGACGATCAGCAGGTGCAGGCACCAGGCGAGGGCCTGGGTCGTCGGGGTCGGCGGCGGAGTGGTCGTGTGCACGGTCTGCCCAGCCTAAGCGAGCCGGCGCCGGGCCGCCTCTGTCGAAAGGTACAACCGGCGTGGCGCCTTTCGGCTCGGGAACTGCCGTCCTGCGCGCGATGCCGCGGAACGTCCCGGGAGGAGACGGTGGAAGCACACCGCTTCCGTCGTGAAAGGACAGTCTCCTGTGTTCGTCGCCTGGAGGGACCTGAAGTTCGCCAAGGGGCGGTTCGCCTTGATGGGGACCGTGGTCGTGCTGATCACCCTGCTGGTCGGCTTGCTGTCCGGCCTCACCGCCGGCCTGGGGCAGCAGAACGTCTCGGCGATCACCGGGCTGCCCGCCGACAAGATCGTCTTCGGCGGTGGCGGGGAGAAGCTCTCGTACGCCGATTCGGCCGTCACCGCAGGGCAGCAGCGGCAATGGGCCCACACCCCGGGCGTCTCCGCGGCCGAGCCCCTGGGCATCACGACGGTCAAGGCCACCGCCGGCGGCAAGAGCACCGGGGTTTCTGCCTTCGGCGTCGAGCCAGGCTCCGGTCTCGCGCCGGACAGCGGAAAGCTCGACGACCACTCGGTGGTCCTGTCCGGGCCGGCGGCCGACGACCTCGGCCTGCGCCCCGGCGACCACGTCACCCTCGGCGGGCACGAGCTGGCCGTGGCCGCCGTGCGGGGCGACGCTTCCTTCAGCCACCTGCCGGTGATCTGGACGAGCATCGGGACCTGGCGGACGCTGGTGCCGCCGGCCGGCGACGCGACCGCGACCGTCCTCGCGCTGACCACGTCGTCCGATGTGGACACTGTGGACACCGCGGCCACCGATCGCGCGGCGGGCACGAAGACGGTGGCGACCGGCGACTCGCTGTCCGCGATCGGCTCCTACAGCTCCGAAAACGGCTCGCTGCAGCTGATGCGCGGTTTCCTGTTCGTCATCTCCGCCCTCGTCGTCGGGGCGTTCTTCACCGTGTGGACCATCCAGCGCAGCGGGGACGTCGCGATCCTCAAGGCCCTCGGCGCCGGCACCGCCACGCTCGTGAAGGACGCCCTCGGCCAGGCTGTCGTCCTCCTGGCCGGCGGCACGCTGATCGGTACCGGCCTCGCGGTGGGTCTCGGCGCCGTCCTCGCCGGTTCCGCCGTGCCGTTCCGGCTCGACCCGGGCACGGTGCTGGTCCCCGCGGCCGTGCTGATCGCCCTGGGCGCGCTCGGTGCCGTCCTCGCCGTGCGCCGCATCACCTCCGTCGACCCGCTGACCGCCCTGGGGAGTGCCCGATGAGCCTCGACCTGTCCGACGTCACCCTGACCTACCCCGACGGCGACTCCCGCCTGACCGCGCTCGACCGGGTCAGCCTGCACGTGCCCGCCGGCACCGTGACCGCCGTGCTCGGGCCGTCCGGCTCCGGCAAGTCCAGCCTCCTCGCGGTCGCGGCCACGCTGATCACCCCGGACACCGGGACGGTCGTCGTCGACGGCGTCGCCACCGCCGGGCTGTCCCGGGGTGAGCTGGCCGAGCTGCGCCGCCGCAAGGTCGGCATCGTCTTCCAGCAGCCGAACCTGCTGCCTTCGCTCACCGCCGCCGAGCAGCTGGAGGTGCTGGCGAGGCTCGACGGCCGGTCGCCGGCGAAGGCCCGCGAACGGGCCGCGGACCTGCTGGCCGCCGTCGGGCTGGGCGACCTGGCGGGGCGGCGTCCCCACCAGCTCTCCGGTGGCCAGCGGCAGCGCGTCAACGTCGCTCGCGCGCTGATGAACACCCCGGGTGTCCTGCTGGTCGACGAGCCCACCAGCGCGCTGGACCACGACCGGGGCGCCGCGATCATCGACCTGATCACCCGGCTCACCCACCAGCAGGCGACGGCTACTGTGCTGGTCACCCACGACCGGAGCCACCTCACCGCGGTCGACCGGATCACCGAAGTCCGCGACGGACGCCTGACCTTCCCCACGGCCACGAATGCCGTCTGACCTCGGCCTCGCCCCGGCCGTCAACGACCCGGCGGCCACACGAGTCCACTGTGGATGGCGAGGTGACGCCCGGCCTGGACGGAGGTGCGGTAGCGAGCCGTGCGCGAGTCCGCTTAGATTTGTTCCGGTCGGTACAGATGTGCTACGGTCGAGGCATGGCGGCCACGCAGGACACTCCGATGGGCAGGCCGAGGGAGTTCGACCTCGAGCAGGCGCTGGATCGCGCCATGGAGGTCTTCTGGCGGCAGGGGTACGAGGCGACCAGCCTCGCCGACCTGACTGCCGCGATGAAGATCGGCAAGCCCAGCCTGTACGCCGCCTTCGGGAACAAGGAGCAGCTGTTCCGCAGGGTGCTGGAGCGCTACACCGCAGGCCCGGGGTCCTACGCGGCCCGCGCTTCGGCGGAGCCGACGGCGAGGAAGGTGGTCGAGGCGTTCCTGAGGGGAACGGTCGAGGCCACGACCCGGCCGCACTGCCCGCAAGGATGCCTGGGTGTGCAGGGTGCGCTCGCCGCCAGCGATGACGGGGTGGTGGTGCACGACCTGCTGGCGGACTGGCGAGACGGTGTGCGCGCCGATCTCGAGGTCAGATTCCGGGTCGCTCTCGCGGAGGGTGATCTGGCGAGCGACGCCGATCCGGCGCGCCTGGCCCGTTATGTCATGACGCTCTCGTTCGGCCTGGCGGTCCAGGCGGCCGGCGGAGTGGGGCCGGACGAACTTCTCAAGGTCGTCGACGAGGTCCTGCTCGGCTGGCGGTCGTAGCGGCGCTCACGACCGACCGCCCGGGCGACGACGTGTGTCCCACTTCTGTACTGAATGGAATAAAACTATGAGTCGAGGAAATGACGACGGTCGCCCGATCGGTGTCGGCGTCGTCGGCCTGAGTGCGAGCGGCGGCTGGGGAGCCGGCGCCCACCTACCGGCGATGGCCGCGGCCGGCGGATTCGAGCTCCGTGGTCTCGTGGCGAGTTCCGAGGCCTCGGGGCGTGCCGCGAGCCAGGTGCACGGCGCACCCTCGTACGCCTCGGTCGAGCACCTGGCCGCCGCCGACGACATCGACCTCGTCGTCGTCACGGTGAAGACCCCTCGGCACCGGGAGCTCGTCCTGCCCGCGGCCGCCGCGGGGAAACCCGTCTTCTGCGAATGGCCCTTCGCCGTCGATCACCGCGAAGCGGAGGAACTGGCGGCCGCGGCCGCGGGGCTGCGCACCTTCGTCGGCCTGCAGGGGCGGTCCTCACCTTCCTTCCGTTGGCTGGCGGACCTCGTGGCGGAGGGGTACGTCGGCACCGTCCTCTCCGCGACGGTCCTGTCGGCCGCCGCGGAATGGGGCGCCCCCGTCTCGGAGCGCACGCGCTACGTGCTCGACCGGGATCAGGGAGCGGCGATGCTGGGCATCGCGTTCGGCCACGCCATCGATCCGGTGCTCATGGTGCTGGGCGAGCTGCGCGACGTGGCCTCGACGACGGCGACGCGCCGTCCCGAGGTACCGCTCGGCCGTACCGGACGAGTCGTACCCATGACAGCGGCCGACCAGATCGCGATCTCCGGATCGCTGCCGGGCGGCGCCGTCCTGTCGGCCCACCAGCGAGGTGGCACGGCTTCAGGTCCCGGGTTCTCGGTCACGATCGACGGTACCGAGGGGACTCTCGAGGCCACCGCGGCCGACCATCCCCACATCGCGCCGGTGACAGTGCGCGGGGCGCGCGGCGGCCGGCCGCTCGCGGAGTTGACGCTGCCTGCCGGGTACGACGCGTTCCCCGGGCTCGCCGGATCACCCATCCACACCCTCGCGCACGCCTACGCCGGTATCCGCGAGGAAATGCTGGGAGGCAAGGGTTTCGTCCCCGGCTTCGCCCACGCGGTCAGGCGTCACCGCCTCCTGGACGCGATCTCGGACTCCGCTGCCACCGGGCGCCGGATCTCCCTCACCTCGAAGGACGGATCTTGACCTCTCCCACCGCGACTCTTCCCGATACGTCCAAGCCGGAGTCCTGGGCCGGCGTCTTCGCGTTCGTCATGTCCCAGGCGATCGACACGGACGTCCGCCAGGACAAGCAGTTGCGCGCGCCAGGACCGCTGAAGATGCCCATCCTCGCCATCGGTGGCGAGAAGGCGCTGGCCGGAGGTGTCGGTGCACACCGGTCACGCTCGCCATTGGCCGGAATGTATCGCTCGATGTCGCTCAAGCCACTCACGACCGCACGTCCTGATCCTCAGACTGGCTGGTACCCGAAACCACCCAGTCGAGGAGCGCCATGGCAAGCACCGACGAGATCGCGGCGGAGTCCGCCACCGACTGGGAGCTGATCCGGTCCGGTCCCGAGTTCACCGAGCTCAAGCGCCGGCTGCGCCGGTTCGTCGTCCCGGTGACGGCCGGTTTCCTCGGCTGGTACGTGCTCTACGTGCTCTTGGCGGACTTCGCCCACGGCTTCATGGCGACCAAGGTCATCGGAAACGTGAACGTGGGACTGATGCTGGGCATCCTGCAGTTCGTCTCGACCTTCGTGATCACCGGCCTGTACCTGCGTTACGCGGCCAGGAGGCCCGGATCCCCTCGCGGAGCGGATCCGGGCCGAGCACGAAGGGACGAGCCGATGAGCGACCCCGTCCTCAACATCGGCATCTTCGCGGTGTTCGTCGTCGTCACGTTGATGATCGTCGTCAGGACCCGCCGTCGTGGCGCCACGACGTCGGACTTCTACACCGCGGGGCAGGCGTTCACCGGGCGGCAGAACGGGATCGCCATCGCGGGCGACTACCTTTCCGCGGCTGCCTTCCTCGGGATCAGCGGCGCCGTCGCGACTTACGGGTACGACGGTTTCCTCTATTCGATCGGGTTCCTCGTCGCGTGGCTGATCGCGCTGCTGCTCGTCGCGGAGCTCCTGCGCAACACCGGCCGGTTCACGATGGCCGACATGCTGAGCTTCCGGCTCAAGCCAGGTCCCGTCCGCACGGCGGCCGCGCTGTCCACACTCATGGTGAGTTTCTTCTACCTCCTGGCGCAGATGAACGGCGCGGGCGGGCTCGTCGCCCTTCTGCTCGGGGTGACCGGACGCGCCGGGCAGGCCGTCGTGGTCACCGTGGTCGGCGCGCTCATGGTGCTCTACGTCCTGATCGGCGGCATGAAGGGCACGACGTGGGTGCAGATCGTCAAGGCCGTCCTGCTGCTCATCGGGGCGTTCGGCATGACCGTCTGGGTGCTGCTCCGGTACGGGTTCGACTTCTCGGCTCTCCTGCACTCGGCCGTGGAACGCGGGGGAGCCGGCGGGGAAGCGCTGCTCGGGCCGGGTAAGCAGTACGGCGCGACCGGTCTGTCCCGAGTGGACTTCCTGTCCCTGGGGATCACGCTGGTCCTCGGGACGGCGGGACTGCCGCACGTGCTGATGCGCTTCTACACCGTGCCCGACTCGCGCGCCGCCCGGCGGTCGGTCGCGTGGGCGATCGGGCTGATCGGCGTGTTCCTGTTGTTCACCCTCGTCCTGGGGTACGGCGCGGGTGCGCTCGTCGGGCCGGAGAAGATCGCGAACTCGCCCGGCAAGGCGAACTCGGCGATCCCGCTGCTGGCCCAGACTCTCGGCGGGCCCGTCCTGCTCGGGCTCATCGCGGCGGTCGCCTTCGCGACGATCCTCGCTGTGGTCGCCGGGCTCACGATCACCGCGTCCGCTTCCTTCGCCCACGACCTCTACGCGGGTGTGTTGCGGCGCAAGAACCCGCCGGACGCGAAGTCGGAGGTCCGGGTGGCGCGGTGGGCCGCGGTGGTCATCGGGCTGGTCGCGATCGCCGGTGGCATCGTCACCAACGGCCAGAACGTGGCCTTCCTGGTGTCCCTCGCCTTCGCGGTCGCCGCGTCCGCCAACCTGCCGGCGATCCTGTATTCCCTGTTCTGGAAGCGGTTCACGACCACGGGTGCGCTGTGGAGCATCTACGGCGGGCTCACCGTGACGGTGGGGCTGATCATCTTCTCCCCGGTGGTTTCCGGGACACGCACGTCGATCTTCCCCGGCGCGCACTTCGACTGGTTCCCGCTGGCCAATCCGGGGCTGGTCGCGATCCCGCTCTCGTTCCTGCTCGGGTACCTCGGCACCGTCCTGTCGGCGAAGCGGTCGGATCCGCAGAAGTACAGCGAACTGGAAGTCCGGGCCCTGACCGGAATCGGTACCACCCCAGGAAGTGATTCATGAACCTCACCCGCGCCGTCGCGCCGGATCCGTATTCGCTGCTGCCCGAGTGCGACTCGTTCACGCTCAAGTCCTCGGATGTGGAGGACGGCGGCCAGACGCCCCAGGAGCATGTGCTCGACGGCGGCAACCGCTCCCCGCGGCTCGCCTGGGCCGGATTCCCGAAGGAGACGAGGGGGTTCGCCGTCACGTGTTTCGATCCGGACGCGCCGACGCCGTCGGGCTTCTGGCACTGGCTGCTCCTCGATCTCCCCGCCTCGGTCACCGGCCTCGAGCAGAACGCCGGTGCGCCGGACGCGTCCCTGCCGGCGGGGGCTTTCCAGCTGCGCAACGACTTCGGCTCCCTCGGCTACGGCGGTGCGGCTCCGCCGCCGGGGGACCGGCCCCACCGCTACTACTTCGCCGTCCACGCCCTCGACGTCGCCCAGGTCGGCGTCGACCGGGACGCGAGTCCGGCCGCGGCATCGTTCTCCCTGGTTTTCCACACGCTGGCCCGGGCGCTGATCGTGCCCGTCTACTCACGCTGATCAACCTGTGAAAGGAACATCGCTGACATGATCGACCCCGGACGTCACCTGCAGATCGGCTCCCTGCTGTTCGAGGGCCTCGACCAGATCGACCTGACCGGTCCGTTCGAAGTGCTTTCCCGGATCCCCAACTCCACCTACCGCGTCTTCGGCAAGACCACCGAGCCGGTCCGCGACATCAAGGGCCTGCGCCTGACGGCCGACGCCACGCTCGCCGAGGCGCCGCAACTGGACGTGCTGCACGTGCCCGGCGGGTTCGGCCAGGAGAACCTGATGGCCGACGACGAGGTGCTCGGCTGGCTGCGTACCCAGGCCGCCGGCGCGACCTGTGTGTTTTCGGTCTGCACCGGCGCGTTGCTGCTGGGGGCAGCGGGCTTGCTTCGTGGGCGGCGGGCGACGACGCACTGGTCCGCCTTCGAGCTGCTGCCGTACTTCGGGGCGGAGGCGGTGGACGAGCGGGTTGTGGTCGACGGCGACTGGGTGTTCGCCGCCGGGGTGACCGCCGGGATCGACGGCGCCCTGCGCGTCGCCGCGGATCTGCGCGGCGACGAGGCGGCGCAGACGATCCAGCTGCACATGGTCTACGCCCCCGAACCGCCGTTCGACAGCGGTACCCCGCACACGGCGCCGGCGGAGATCGTTTCCCAGGCACGGAAGGCGGTCGAAGGCATCACGGCCCAGCGCACCGAAACCGCCAAGCGGATCGGCAAGGAGCTCGGCGTCGACTTGTCGTCGCTCAGCTGACCGGCGCGCGGAAGGCCCGGCGGTAGTCCGAAGGGGACAGATGGACCAGATCGCGGAACCGGCGGCGGAAGGCCACTGTGGACTCGAACCCGCAGCGCCGGGCGATCTGGTCGATCGGGAGGTCGCAGGTCTCGAGCAGCTGCCGGGCCCGGGTGACGCGCTGCCGGGTCAGCCACTTCCAAGGCGAGGTACCGATCTGCGCTTGGAAGTGGCGGCCGAACGAGCGGGGGCTGTAGCCGATGTGGTGGGCCATGTCGGCCACCGTCAGCGGCTGATCCAGCCGCTCGTCCAGCCAGACGAGCAGGTCGGCCATGTCGATGTTGGTGGCGGCCGGGTCGTCGTGCTCGATGAACTGCGCCTGGTCGCCGGCGCGGTGCGGGGCGATCACGCTGCGGCGGGCGATCTTGTTCGCGTACTCGGCGCCGAAGTCCTCGCGGACGATGTCGAGGCAGAGATCGATCCCGGCCGCGACCCCGCCGGAGGAAAGGAGGTTGCCGTCCCGCACGTAGAGGACGTTCGGCTGCACGGTCGTTTCCGGGAAGAGCCTGGTCAGTTCGTCGGTGACGGCCCAGTGGGTCGTCACCTCGCGTCCGTCGAGCAGGCCGGCGTGACCGAGGGCGAAGGCGCCGGTGCAGATGGACACGACGCGGGCCCCGCGGTCGACGGCACGACGCAGCGCGGCCACCGTCGCCGGGCCCAGCGGTTCAGTGATCGGTTCGTACCCCGGGATCACCACCGTGTCCGCCGCGTCGAGCAGCTCCAGTCCACCGTGGACACCCAGCGGAACGCCGATCCCGGTCCGCACCGGCTTCCCGTCCGCCGAAGCCACGTGGAACTCGTAGCGCACCGGCTCGGGGTCGCGGTGCCGGTGCCCGAAGAACTGGGCGACCGCACCGAAGTCCAGCGCGACCACGCCCTCGAGCGCCAAAGCGGCTACGCGATGCATGGCCGGAATTTAACACCTGATACCGATTCCGCCAACCGGGAAGGTCGCCATGGATGTCCTCGAACTGACTCGCCGGCTGGTGTCCCTCGACACGGCCGGCCACAACGAAAACACCGCCGTCGCGCTGCTGGCGCCGATCCTCGAGTCCGCCGGGTTCCGGCTCGACGTGGTGGAGCACGCGCCCGGCCGGGGCACGCTCGTCGCGGAATGGGAGATCGACCGGCCGGAAGCGCCGCTGTGCCTGTCCGGGCACCTGGACACCGTGCCATTCGGTGCGGCGCCGTGGCAACGCGACCCGCTGGGCGCCGAGCTGGACGGCGACCGCCTGCACGGTCGGGGGACGACCGACATGAAGGGTGGCGTCGCGGCGATCGTCGTCGCGGCCACCCTGGTCGCCGCCCACCGGCCGGCCCGGGCGGGGCTGCGCCTGGTGCTGACCGCGGCCGAGGAGGCCGGTTCGGAGGGCGCCGCCGCGGCCGCGACCCGGCTGGCGGGCAGGCCCAGCGGACCGCTCGTGATCACCGAACCCACCGACAACGTCGTCGCGTTCGGGCACAAGGGAGCCTTGTGGCTCTCCGCCCAGGCGCACGGCGTCACCGCGCACGGGTCCATGCCGCACCTCGGCGACAACGCCGTCACGAAGCTCGCCGGCGCCGTGACCCGGATCGACGGCACCGAGTTCGCGGAGGCCGACCACCCCGCGATGGGCCGCCCGACCCTGAATGTCGGCACGTTCCACGGCGGCCTCAACGTCAACTCGGTGCCCGACCACGCGGAGGCCCGGGTGGACGTGCGGAGCATCCCGGGTCAGGAGCACGACGCCATCCGCGCGAGGTTGAGCGAACGCGCCGGACCCGGCGTGACGCTGACGCCGCTCGTCGACCTCCGTCCGGTGTGGACCGACCCGGCCGGCACCTGGGTGACGTCGGCGGCCGAGACGGCGCGTGCGGTCACCGGCGCCCCGGCGGCCGCACCGCGGGCGATGTCGTTCTTCACCGACGCGTCCGTCCTCACCGAGGCGCTGGGCTCGGTGCCGACGATCATCTGCGGCCCGGGAAAGCCCGAACTCGCGCACGCCACGGACGAATGGTGCTCCGTCACCCGCATCCGCGAGTCGGTCGAGATCCTCGAGCGGCTGAGCCGTGACTGGTGCGGCCTCTGAGGGAGGACGACCGTCAGGAGCCGGATCGGGGCGGCTGGAGGAGCCCGGCCACCGCGCTGACCACCGCGGCCCGGCGGGCGGCGAGGTCGTCGAAACCGAACTCCGGCTGCAGGGCCTTCAGGGACCAGGCGGCGCTGTCCCAGCTGATCACCACGCCGATCACCATGGCCATGAGCTCCGCCGGGGGGATGTCGGCGCGCAGCTTGCCCGCCTTCTGAGCGGCCGCGATCGCGACGACCCGCGCGCGGTATCCCGCGACCTCGGGCTCGAAGGACTGCTCTCGCTCGAGCCCGGCCCAGAGGTAGAGCCGCCGGATGTGCGGCCACTTCTCCAGGCGGTCGAACAGGTCGCCGGCGTAGCCGATCAAGTGGTCTTCGGTGAAGGGGATCGAGGCCGCGAGCTCCAGGAAGGCGTCGCCGACCACCTTGTCGAACAGCTCTTCCTTGCTGCCGAAGTGCATGTAGATCGACCGCTTGTTGGCCGCGGCCGACTCGGCGATGCGGTCGATCCTGGCGCCGGCCAGGCCGTGGGCGGCGAACTCGGCGACGGCCGCTTCCCTGAGTCGTCGCTTGGTCTCCGTGGCGTCGGGTGGCATGGGCTCATCGTACATAACCATCCAGGTGTTTACAGTCCGGCCCGCCTCAGGTATGAATGTAACCAGTTACTTACCTACGAAGGAGTGGACATGAGTCGCACCTGGTTCATCACCGGCACGTCCTCCGGCTTCGGCCGGGAGCTCACCGAACAGCTGCTCGCCCGGGGGGACCGCGTCGCCGCCACGGCGCGACGGCCGGACACCCTGGACGACCTGGCCGCACGCTACGGCGACCGGCTGTGGCGGGGCCGCCTGGACGTCACTGACACGACGGCGTTGCGCGAGGTCGTCGACCGCGCGTTCGCCGAGCTCGGCCGGATCGACGTCGTGGTGTCCAACGCCGGCTACGGGCTCTTCGGGGCGCCCGAAGAACTCGCCGACGAGCAGATCGACCGGCAGATCGCGACCAACCTCACGGCCTCGATCCAGCTCGCCCGCGCCGCCACGCCGCACCTGCGCCGTCAAGGCGGCGGACGCTACATCCAGGTCGCCAGCGTCGGCGGGCAGATCGCCTTCCCGGCCATGAGCCTCTACCACGCCACCAAGTGGGGGATCGAAGGGTTCTGGGAGTCCTCCGCGCCCGAGCTCGCGCCGTTCGGCATCCGCGTGACCCTCGTGGAACCCGGCATGGCCCGCACCAACTTCGGCGCCGGCGCCGCCGTCCTGGGCGCGCCGCTGCCCGAATACGCCGACGGCCCGTCCGGGCAGCTGCGACGCGTGTTCTCCGGCGAACTGCCGCCGCTGCCCGCACCCGGTGACCCCGCCAAGATCGCGGCGGCCATCATCGCCTCCGCCGACCAGGCCGAGCCGCCGTTCCGGCTGACCCTGGGCTCCGACGCCTACGCGCTGGCGACCGCCGCACTACGCGACCGCCTCGAAGCCCTGGAGGTCGGCCGAGGCCTCGCCTATTCCACCGACGCCGACGACGCCGCCCAGGCCCTCACCCACTGAAGGAGCTCGTCATGTTCGACTTCACCGGCAAGACCGTCCTCATCACCGGCGCCTCCGGTGCGCTGGGCACCACGCTGTCCGTCCAGTTCGCCCAGGCAGGCGCGAACGTCGTCGCCGCGTCCCGTAGCCGATACGACGAAGTCGCCGAGAAGGCGGGCGGCAGGAGCCTCGGCGTCCGCCTCGACGTGACCAGCGAGACCGAGTGGGCCGAGGCGGTCGCGCGGACCGAAGAACACTTCGGACCACTGGACGTCCTGGTCAACAACGCCGCCTACCTGCGCATCGGCAACGTCGAGAGCATTCCGCTCGAGGAGTTCCGGCGCGTGGTCGACACCAACCTCACGGGAGCGCTGCTCGGCATCCGCGCCGCCGCGCCGTCGATGCGCAAGGCCGGCGGCGGCGCGATCGTCACCGTCAACTCCATCGCCGGTCTCACCGCCGCGCCCGAGCTCGTGGCCTACAGCAGCAGCAAATGGGCGCTGCGCGGCCTCATGCGCGCGGCGGCCAAGGGGCTGGCCCGCGACAACATCCGCGTCAACTCGGTTCACCCGGGCATCATCGAAACGCCACTGGCCTACGCGCCCGACGGCAGCGCGATCGTCCCCGTCGGCAACCTCGCCGTCCCGCGCAACGCCGCCCCCGAAGAGATCGCCGGCTTCATCATGTTCGCCGCGTCCGACCAGGCCCGTTTCGCCACCGGCGCCGAACTCGTCGCCGACGGCGGATACGGACTCGGCCCGCTCGACTGACGTACGTGGGCGACGGCCTCGCTACGACTGCGCCGACCCGGCCGCGCGGGCGACCCGCTCCAGCTTCTCGCGGTACTCCGCCCGCGTGTCCGCTTCCAGCTCGGGCAGATTCGACGCCCCTGCCCGCAGGCCGATGGCGCCGTCGATGTGTTCACGGACGATGTCGGCGTGGCCGGCGTGCCGGTTGATCTCGGCGATCACGTGCACCAGCACCCGGTGCAGCGTCGTCTCGCGGCGCTCCGGCGGCCACCAGGGGACCACGCCGATCGCGTCCAGCGGGTTCGACTCGATGGTCTCGTCCGCGAACGCCCAGACGCGCCGGTAGAGCCCGACGATGTCGTCGTGCGACTCGTCCTCGGACGCCCAGAAGTCGGCGCTGGGGTCGTCGTCCATGTCGTCGTACCACGGGATCGACTCCGGGAACTTCCGGCCGAACGTGGCGCCGAAGTGACCGAGCTCGACACCGGCCATGTGCTTGACGAGGCCGAGCAGGTTGGTCCCGGTGGGCGTCATCGGGCGGCGCATGTCGTACTCGGAAAGGCCGTCGAGCTTCCACACCAGCGCGTCGCGCGCCGCTTGGAGGTATCGCCGCAGATCGGTCTTGGGATCGGAGTCGGTCATGCGGGGAAGTTACCAATCGGCCGCGTCGTGGAAGGATGCCGGTTCGGCGGGGATTCGTTGGGACATCAGGCAGAACTCGTTGCCTTCCGGATCCTCCAGCGCCACGGATGAACAGGATGTCCGGACTGATCGTCGCAGTCGATGATGATGTCGCCCACGCGGCTCGTCACGGGATGGGAGCGTATCGGGATGGACCACGCTCCGCCTGCTGCCGCGCGGTTTCCGCGGCAGGTAAACCTTTTCGGCGTTCCGGGCGTGTACGGCGGGACAGGGGAGGTTCGATGGTGGTGGACGGACCGGGGAGACCGCCGGACGAGCCGACGGTCGCCGAAGTACAGGCGACGCGGCTGTGGCTGGCCCGGCGCGGCGTCGCCGCGGACCGGCTGACGCGGCTGCTGGCGCTGCGTGTCGGGTCTCGCTTGCTGGCCCGGCGGTCGTACGCCGCTTACGGCCTGCTCCTGGGCGCGGTCTGGGGCATCGTGATCCTGCCGCCGGTTCCGGTGCCGGCCCGGTTCGTGGTGGTCGCCGCGGTCTACGCCGCCTTCCCGGTGCTGCAGTGGGGCCGGGTCCGCCCGCGCGAACGCGTCGCCGCTCGGCTGGCACCCGCGGGCGCCCGGCCGTCGTTGCGGGCAGCGGCCGCGCAGGTGGGGTGGTGGTACCTGGCGTCGGTGGTGATCACGTTCGGCGGCGGCGCGGTGCTGTGCGCCGCGACGTTCGTCTCCAGCCCGGCGGCCGGCGCGGGCTGGACGGCGGGATTGGCGCTCGGGGCCGCCGGCGTGGCGCTGGTCCTCGTCCCGGCGCTGCGTGCCCCGGTGATCGCCGAGGACGAGACATCGCTCGGCGTCGACGCGGCCTTGCGTGCCCAGGCCGCGCTGCTGTTCGCGCAACCCGCGGGGTTCACGGTCCTCGCCTGGATCGACTTCGCCACGACCTGGCCGTCCGTGCCGCCGTGGTTCCCGCTGCGGGTGGGGTACACCGTCCTGGTGTTGGCGACGCTGGCCGCTGCCGCGATCTCGTTCCGGTTCCGGTACCGCCGGCTGCCGTCCGGCAGCTACGGGACGGTGGCCCGGTGGTGACGGACCGGCCGGCCGCCGGCTGGTCAAGTACGGCGTCGGGGTGCCGACGCTGACCGACCTGCCGGCGTTGCGCCTCGGCTTTCGTGGTGGCGCACGGCCGCCCGGGTCGTGGCGGTGGATCGTCCCGGCGATCCTGGTGGTGACCGCCGCCGATGTCGGTTACGTGTCCTTGGCGTTCCTGCCCGGCGTCCGCGGCGACGAACTGACCGGCGGTGCGTACCTGTTCTTCCTCATGATCTTCCTGCAGCTGTCCCTCTGGGTGCGGGTGCGCGACCGCCAGGCGCGGGCGCTGCTCGGGACATCGCGGCGCTGCTGGTCACGTTCGGCGGAGGCGTCGCACTCATCGTGACGATCTTCGTGACGACACCGTTCCGGACGTACGCGTGGAGCTGGCTCGGTCTCCTGGCGCTGGGCGGTGTCGTCACGGCGGTGGTCCTGACCGGCATCCTCCGGCGGCCGGTCATCGCGGAGGACGAGACGTCCTTGACGGTGGACGCCGCCGTGCGGCTCCAGGACCTGCGGATCCCGATGCCCGCGGTCTACGCGGTGCCTGTGGCCTTCGACCCGATGACCGGCAACGCGCAGCCGTCGGGGTACGCGCCGTGGCTGATCGGGTACGCGTCCCTCGCGGTGGTGACGCAGGCCGTCGCCGGCTTCGTGAGTTGGCGGCGGAGCCGGGCGATCCTGTCCGGCGCGTAGGCGTCAGGAACGAAGGATGCGCAGGCCGGCGCGGATTTCGCCGACCAGGATCTCGGGCTGTTCCAAGGCCGCGAAATGCCCGCCTTTGCCGGCCTCGCCGTAGTGGATCAGATTGCGGTAGGTGTCTTCGATCCAGCTTCGGGGCAGGCGTGGGATGTCGCCCGGGAAGACGGTCACCGCGACCGGAAGCGTCAGCTTCGGGCCGGCGAACGTGAGCGATTTGTTCTCCCAGTAGATGCGGGCGGACGACGCCGCGCTGTTGGTGAACCAGTAGAGGGATATCGCGTCGAGCATGTCGTCGGTGCTGAGGGCGTCCTCGGCGAGCCCGTGGTTGTCGGTCTTGGACTGGAACTTCTCGTAGATCCAGGCGGCCTGGCCGGCGGGGGAGTCCGCCAGGGCGAATCCGACGGTCTCCGGCTTCGTGCCCTGAAGGTGGTTCGACCCACCGAGATCGCCGGCGTAGAGAGCGAGGGTCTCCACGGCGTGGCGCTGTTCGGGAGACAAGGTGTCGGGTATCCGCGCGGGAAAGGCGTACTGGGTGTTCAGATGAATTCCGAGAAGCCCCTCAGGCTGCATGGCCCCCAGGGCGGTGGTGACGACGGCACCCCAATCGCCGCCTTGCGCGGCCCATCTCGGGTAGCCGAGACGCTTCATCAGCTCCACCCACGCGTCGGCGATGCGCGACACGGTCCACCCGGTCTCCGCGGGCTTCTGGGAGAACCCGAACCCGGGGAGCGACGGGACGACGACGTCGAAGGAATCGGCGGCGTCTCCTCCGAACGAAACCGGATCGGTCAGCGGGCCGATCAGCTTCAGGAACTCGACGATCGAGCCCGGCCATCCGTGCGTGAGCAGCAACGGCATCGCGTGGGGGTTCTCGGACCTGACGTGGATGAAGTGGATGTCCAGCCCGTCGATCTCGGTCAGGAACTGCGGGAAGCGATTGAGCTCGGACTCGAAGCGCCGCCAGTCGTAGCCGTGCTTCCAGTGGTCGACCAGGGATCTGGCGTTCGCCAGGCGAACCCCTTGCGACCAGTCGCCCACGGTTTCCGGGTCCGGCCATCGAGTTCTGGTCAGTCGCTGCTTCAGGTCGTCGATCTCCGAATCCGGGATCGAGACGGTGAACGGGCGGACGAGCGGCGTCGGTGCGGTCATCGGCTTCCCTTCGTTGCACACTGGTGTGCAACGTACTTCATTGCACACCAGTGTGCAATCATGGTTGCCGTGCCCGCCGAGTCCTCCCGTGTGCGCTCGATGAACGAGACGCGCGATCGCATCCTCGACGTCGCCCTCGACCTGCTGGGGGAGAATCCCGACGCCGGAATGGGCGACATCGCCTCCGCTGCCGGCGTCGTCCGTCGCACGGTCTACGGTCATTTCCCCTCGCGCCTCGACCTGGTTCGGACGCTGATGGAACGGGCCGTCACCGAGATGACAGCCGTGCTCACCGACGTCAACGCCGCTGGCGCGGAAGCGGACGCGATGTGGGTCGAATTCGTTGCCCGCGTCTGGCCGGTGGCGCACCGGTACCGAGTGCTGTTGGCGCTGCGTCGTGGCGAGTACGGCGAGGCGATCCACGGCCTGCTCGGGCCCGTCGACGAGCTCCTCGCCGACCTCGTGAAGAGGGGTCAGGACGGCGACGTGTTCGCGCGGCACCTGCCGGCGGGCATGCTGAGCCAGGTCGCCTACGGCGTCGTGTTCGCCATCGCGGACAGCGACCTGTCGAACGGAACCCTCGGTGCCCGGGCGGCGACGATCACGACCCTGCTGATGCTGGGAGTTCCCGAGACGCGCGCGATCGCTCTCGCGGGCGACCGGTTCTGATTCGGGGCCGGCACCGATCGGATGTCACCCAGGGCCGTCGATGCGGGTGAGCACTGCCTGCGAGATCCGGTGAAGTGCTCGCAGGTCGTCAGGGGCGAGAACGTCGACGAACAGGCTCAGCACCTGCGCAACGTGTCCGGGTGCCGCTTCCGCGAGGTAGGCGTAACCCGCGTCGGTCAGTACTGCTCGCGTATAGCGCCCGTTTTCCGGGTCGGGCTCGCGGTAGACGAGTCCGCGCTTCTCGAGCCGTCCGATCAGGTGCGACAGCCGGGACAGTTCCGTGTTGGCCAAGACGGCGAGTTCGCTCATTCGCAGCGAACGCCCGGGCTGGTCGGACAGGTGCGCCAGCACGTAGTACTCGATGAAGCTGAGCTTCGAGTCCTGTTGCAGCTGCGACTCCAGCGCGGCGGGCAGCCTCTGGAGGAGCTTCATGAACCCGCGCCACGCCGCGAGCTGGTCGTCGGTGAGCCAACGAGGCTCGGACGCTTCTCGGGTAGGCATGGCAGGAGTGTACTGACTTGAACTTTCAAGTCGAGGTGGCTAGGTTGACTTGAAGATTCAAGTCAGACCGACTCCGGAGGTACCACCATGAGCGACCTGAAGCTCGCCGTCATCCTCGGCAGCACCCGCCCCGGCCGCAAAGGCGCGGCGGTGGCGGACTGGGTGCTGACCAAGGCCAAGGAGCGCACCCGCGCCGACTACGAACTGATCGACCTGCTCGACTACCCGCTGCCGCACCTGGACGAGGCCGTGCCGGCGAGCCGGGGTGCGTACGCCGGCGAGCACACGAAGGCCTGGGCCGCCAAGATCGGCGAGTACGACGGATACGTCTTCGTCACCCCGGAGTACAACCACTCCACGTCGGGGGTGCTGAAGAACGCCATCGACTACCTCTACGCCGAGTGGAACAACAAGGCTGCCGCCTTCGTGTCGTACGGCGCGCTCGGCGGAACGCGGGCGATCGAGCACCTGCGGGCGATCGCGAGCGAACTGCAGCTGGCCCACGTGCGCCAGCAGCTGTCGTTCTCGTTGTTCTCCGACTTCGAGAACTTCTCGGCGTTCACGCCGTCCGCGATGCACGACGACGCCGCGACCGTCCTCTTCGGACAGCTCGAGTCCTGGGCCGGCGCGCTCAAGACCGTCCGGAGCTGAGACGTCGATGAAGCTCTACGCGCTCGAAGAGCACTTCGTCACCGACGACGTGGCCGACGCGTGGCGGCGGCGCGACCCCCGGCTCACCGAGC
The DNA here is from genome assembly GCF_030182635.1 of Amycolatopsis ponsaeliensis. NCBI lineage: Bacteria > Bacillati > Actinomycetota > Actinomycetes > Pseudonocardiales > Pseudonocardiaceae > Amycolatopsis > Amycolatopsis ponsaeliensis. The sequence continues at coordinate 49,210 of NZ_JAPZLD010000040.1, read as the reverse complement.
CGATGATGAAGTGGGCCGTGGCCAGTGAGATCACTCCGGCGCTGCTGGACCTCGACGGCGGACGCGTCGCCGCCATGGACGACGCCGGGATCGACACGGCCGTGCTGTCCCTCACGACGCCGGGCCTGCAGAACCTCGGCGCGGCGGAGGCGGTTGCCTTGCAGGCGCCCACGAACGACCTCCTCGCCGCCGCCGTGCGCCGTCACCCCGGCCGGTTGGAGGGGTTCGCGACGCTGGCCACGCCCGCACCGGCGGCCGCGGCCGACGAACTGCGGCGCGCGGTCGGCGAACTCGGTCTCAACGGTGCCCTGGTCAACGCGAACTCCGGCGGCCGATCGCTGGACGCGCCGGAGTTCTGGGACATCTACGAGGCCGCCGAAGACCTGCGTGCCCCCGTCTACCTGCACCCGAGCGTTCCGGTCGCGGCCGTCACCGAGGCCTACTACCGCGGTTTCGGCACGCCGGTGGACGACATGCTGGCCACCGGCGCGTTCGGCTGGCACTACGACGCCGGGCTGACCGTGCTCCGGATGATCCTCGCCGGCGTCTTCGACCGGTTCCCCGATCTCCAGCTCATCCTGGGGCACTGGGGCGAAGTGGTGTTGTTCTACCTCGATCGCGTGGCGGCCATGGACAAGCTCACCGAACTGCGGCGTCCGCTCGTGGAGTACTTCCGCACCAACATCTTCATCACTCCCGGCGGCATCTCCAGTCACAAGTACCTGCGGTGGAGCCTGGAGACGGTCGGGGCGGAGCGGATCATGTACGCGTCCGACTACCCGTTCAACCGTGAGCGCGCCGGATCCGCACGGCACTTCCTGGAGGATGCGCCGGTGAGTGAGGCGGACCGCGAGCGGATCGCTCACCGGAACTGGGAGGAGCTCGTCGCCGGCATCCGCCGCTGATGTCGCTCGTCACACTACTTCACTAACCCATCGGTGCGGGCATCGTGATCGCCGCGGTGTTCAACACCGTGCTCGGTGCCGTCGACGACGACGAGGTCGGCTCCGCTTCCGGCGTCCTGTCCGCGGTCCAGTCGATCGGCGGCTCGGTCGGCGTCGCGGTGTTCAGCACCGTGTTCTTCGCCGGCGCCTTCACCGGCCAGGTCGCCGAGAGCTTCCGCGACGCCCTCGTGGTCCAGGCGATCGTCATCGCACTGTTCCTGCTCATCTCGCCCCTGTTCCCCCGTCGCGCCCGCCCCGATGAGACGGACGTCGCCGCCGGCACGACCCCGGCGGACAGCGTCGACGCACGCTTCTAGCCCAGTGGCGTTCCGCGGCAGTCCAGGTGGCGTAGCTTCGGGGGATGCGGATCGGCGAACTGTCCCGGCGCACGGGCGTGAGTGCGCGTTCTCTGCGGTACTACGAGGCGCAGGGCCTGCTGACCAGCGTTCGCTCCGAGGCCGGGCAGCGGCACTACTCCGACGCCGAGGTCCAGCGCGTGTCCCTCATCCGGCAGCTGTTCGACGCGGGCCTGTCCAGCCGGGTGATCGCGACGGTGCTGCCGTGCGTGGAGACGCCCGGCGACGCGGGTGTCGTCGACTTCGCGTTCGCGACGATGAAGCGCGAGCGCGACCGGATCGACGCCGAGATCGCGCACCTGGCCGAGTCCCGGGACGCGCTCGACGTCCTCCTCGACGCCAACAGCCGCCACCGGGCGCAGCTGGCCTGACGCTGTGAGCCCCGCCTCAGCCGGTTGCCCTTGACACCGGTGTGAGCGGTGACGATGGCCGCAGTGCCCGGAAGCGCCGGGCCGGTCGTCGGAAGGCAGCGAAAAATGGGACAGGCATGGGGTTTCGGCAGGTACGGCGGGCCGGAGGTGCAGGAGTTCTTCGACCGTCCCGATCCCGCGCCCGGTTCCGGTGAGGTGCTGATCCGGGTCGACGTCGCCGGCGTCAACCCGCTCGACCACCTGCTGCGCGCGGGCCTGGTCCCCGGGCTCGACGGCGGGCGTCCGTTCCCGCTCGTGCTGGGGATGGAGGCCGCGGGCACCGTTCTCGCCCTGGGGGAAGGCGTCGACGGGCTCGAGGTGGGGGACGCGGCTTTCGGGTTCGCGCTCACCGGCGGCGGCACGTACGCCGAGACGACGGTGCTGTCGGCGCCGAACACCGCGCGCATCCCGGCGGGCCTGCCCGCGACGGTGGCGGCGACGCTGCCGATCGCCGGGACGACCGCGGTGGACGCGCTCGACCAGCTCGGCCTCCCGGCCGGTGCCACGATCTTGGTCAACGGAGTCGGCGGCGGCGTCGGCCTCGCCGTCGCCCAGCTGGCCGCGGCGCGCGAGCTGCGAGTGATCGGCACCGGCAGTGCCGCCAAGCGCCAGTACGCCGAGGCCGCCGGAGTGCGGTTCATCGACTACGCCGCCGAGGACGTCCTCGCCGCGGCCCGTGAGCTGGTTCCGGACGGCTTCGACGGGATCGTCGACCTGGTCGGCGGCGGCTCGCTGCGAGCGGTGGCCCCGTTGGGGCGCGACCCGCGCAGTGTTATCGCCGTGGGCGATCAGACTGTGTCCGAGATCGGCGGCCGGTTCGTCGAGCGGCGCCTTGACCGCACGAACTTGGAGCGCGCCGCGCAGTTGGCGCTCGAGGGAGTTCTCGCACCGGCGATCACCGCGGTCCACTCGTTGTCCGATGCGCCGGCCGCCTTGGCCACCGTCGAGAATGGGCATGCCGCGGGGAAGGTCGTCATCAAGGTCGCCTGAATGACCTTTGTGGACCGTCGGGTGCCGCCTGGCGGTCCACGCTCATTCCGTGCCGAGGTGGGCCAGTGCGGTGATGATCCGGTCGGCGATGTCCGGTGGCCACGGGTAGGCGACCGTCACCGCGCGTTGGTGGGCGAGGCCGTGCAGGCCCAGCCACAGCGCGACCGCATCAGCGTGCAAGTCGGTGATGGCGGACTGGCCGGCCGTGACGCAGTCATCCAGTGTTTCGGTGAGCAGCCGCGTGCATGCGTCGCCGAGGGTGGCCACGTCGTTCTCGGTCACCGAGGTGTCTTGCAGTGCGGGCATCCACAAGCCGCCGAACATGGAGCGGTAGCGCTCGGGGTGTTCCTGGGCGAACCACAGGTACGCGTGGCAGCAAGCGAACAGCCGGGCTCGGGGGTCGTCGCCCGCGGTGTCCAGGCTGGCCCGGAGCTGTGCCTCCAGTTCGACGAACGCCCGCTGGACCACGGCCAGCATGATGGCCGGCTGGTCGGGGAAGTGGCGGTAGATCGACGGCGCGGCGATCCCGGCTCGGCGTGCGACGGACCGCAGCGTGATCGCGCTCTCGTCTCCGCTCTCGTCGAGCAGGTCGACCGCCGCGGCCACGATCTCCTCGCGAAGGCGGCCGCCCTCGCCCCGGCGGTTGCGTGTGCGGGTGGATGCCGCGGGCGACTCTGTCATGGCGTTAGCTTACACCTGAAAACTTATGGTCGTTAACTCTTGTGTCCGCAGTGATTACGTGCGTAACCTTACGACCGTAACCACAAGCGAGCGGATACGGAGTCAGTCATGAACAGCACCGTTGCCACCCAGGTCACCGAGGTCGTGCTGCCGGGCAAGGTCGAGGCGAGCGGCCTGCGGATGCGCACCCGCGACCTCCCCGCGCCGACCGCGGGCCAGGTGACCTTGCGGATGGACGCGACCGGCGTGTCCTTCGCCGAGCAGCAGATGCGCCGCGGCAAGTACTACGACCAGCCACCGTTCCCCTTCGTGCCCGGCTACGACGTGGTCGGCACGGTCACCGCCGTCGGCCCGCAGGGGGACGTCACGCTGGTCGGGCGCCGGTTCGCCGCGGTCACCAAGATCGGCGGCTGGGCCAGCTCCCTGCAGCTCGACGCCGCGGACCTGGTGCCCGTGCCGGACGGCGTGCCGGCGGCCGAGGCGGAAACCGTCGTGGTCAACGGGATCACGGCCTGGCAGATGCTCCACCGCAGCGCGAAGGTGCCCGCCGGCGCGACGATCGTGGTGCTCGGCGCCAACGGCGGCGTCGGGTCGACGCTCGTGCAGCTCGCCCGCCACGCCGGGATCACCGTGATCGGCACGGCGTCGCCGCGCCACCACGACACCGTGCGTGAGCTGGGCGCGATCCCGGTCGACTACCGCGACCCGGACATGTACGAGCGAATCCGGGAGCTCGCGCCGGACGGAGTGGACGCGGTGTTCGACCACGTCGGCGGCGCCGGGCTCAAGGACTCCTGGAAGCTGCTGCGCCGCGGCGGGACGCTGGTGTCCTACGGCACCGCGGCCACCAAGGACGAGGACGGCAACTCCCAGCTCCCGGTGCTGAAGTCGTTCGCGCGGCTGGCTCTGTGGAACCTCCTGCCCAACGGCAAGAGTGCGCGCTTCTACAACTTCTGGGCCGGCAAGCGCCGCCGCCTGAGCACCTTCCGGGACCGGCTGCGCGAGGACCTCACCCAGGTGCTGCGGCTGCTCGCCGACGGCGCCCTCACCGCCCAGGTCGCCGCGGAGTACCCGCTGGCCGACGCCGGTGCGGCGCTGGCGCTGGCCGAGTCGCGCACCGTCGCCGGCAAAGTCGTCATCGTCCCGTAGGACACCGGCCATGACCGCACCGCGCCGGGCGCGCAACCCCCGCGGGGAGGGTGGCCGGCTCCGCGAGCAGATCGTGTCCGCCGCGATCGACCTGCTCGACGACGGCGGCGGCGAACGGGCCGTGACCTTGCGAGCCGTGGCCCGCCGGATCGGAATCGCGCCGCCCTCCATCTACGCCCACTTCCCCGACCGGCCCGCCCTCCTGCTCGCCGTCGCACGGCGCGGTTTCGCCGACCTGGCGGGCCGGCTCCGATCCACCGCGGCGGCCGTCGAGGAGCCCCGGCAGCGGCTGCACGCCGTCTGCCGGACCTACCTCGAGTACGCCCGGCACCATCCCCAGCGCTACCACGCCCTGTTCGGCGACCACTGGAGCACCCAGGGCGCGGAAGCGATGCGGATCCTCACCGACAGCCTCACCGCATGTACCGCCTCGGGCGACGCCCTCAGCGAGGACCCGGCCACCGACGCGATCGTCCTGTGGCTGGGACTGCACGGCCTCGCGCACCAGCGCATCGTCGCGAGCTCGTACCCCTGGCCCACCGACATCACCCGGCGGCTGACCGTCCCGCTGGCCCACCTCGTCGAGAACTGACCGCAGCACACCCTGCCTGGAGGCACCAGCCATGACCACCCTCGCGCTCCCCGCCCCCGCCGCCCCCGCGACCACCCATGTCGGCGACGTCGACAACCGCGCCGCCTACGTCGGCTTCGGACTCGCCTACGTCTTGGGACACGGCGCGACCGCCGTCTCCCGGGGCGACGACCCGCTGTTCGCCCTGCCCGGCTGGCTACCCCCGGCACTGCTCGCGGCCGGCCTCGCCGCCGGCACCGTCTTCTCCACCCTCGCCGCCACCCGAGCCCAACGCGGCGCCGACCAGCGCACCGCGTTGATCGGCAAACTGCTCGGCCTGTCCTGGATCACCGGCTTCGCCGCCCTCTTCCTCGCCATCACCGGTCTCACCACCATCGCCGGCACGGCCGACCTGCCGACCGTCCTCTGGCCAACCGGTTCCGGCCTCGTCGTCGGCCTGCTCTACATCGCCGAAGGCGTCGCACGCCGCAACCTCGTGCACTACACCCTCGGCAGCTGGCTGGCCCTGATCTCCACGATCGCTCTCGTCGCCGGCACGCCGGGCCTGTTCTGGATCCTCGCCATCGCGGGCGGCGGCGCCTACGCGATCGCGCTCGTCCTCGAACGACGGCGCCTCGCGCACATCCGCTGACATCGAGACGCGGGCCCGTACAGCGGCTGTCCAGTAGTCGTACATCGGCTGTCCAGTTGCCGCCGGCACACTCCGTTCGCATGGTCTGTCGTGCTGACGATAGGAGTCTGGAACATGTTCAAGCACAAGGCTTTTCGGAGTCAGGCCGGTGGCAGGAGACGATTGCTGGGGATGATACTGGCGGTCGGGGTGGGAATGGCCGTGGCGGCTCCCGTGGCGCAGGCGGAAACCGCGCCGGCGCCACCCACACTGCAGCGCGACTTCACTTCGAACACCTCGGAGAAGCCGGTCGCGAGGATCACGGCCGAGATGAAGTTCGACTGCGCCGGTATGTCCGCCGAGGCGCTCGGCAAGGCCGTCGAACGGAAGCAGTGCCCCGCGCCCGGCGATGCGGGCACCGACGGCACGGTCACCGGAAACTGCGGTGCCGCGTGGATCGACATCTTCGACGACCTTCCCGGTGACGGCGTGGCGAGAGTCGTCTGGGGCATGACCTCGTACCAGGGGCCGATGATCTACCGCAGCCTCGTGGTTTCGTACAACTTCACCACGATCGACATGGGGATCATCTCCGGCACCCTGGTCGACAGTTCGGTCATGTTCAGCCCCTACTACCAGGCGACCACGACCGCGACGTCACCCCGGCCCAGCGGGCTGGCACTCCTCCTGTCCGGTGGGGTGACCCTCCTCTCGGGCAGCGGGTGCGTCATCCTGTCGCCGACCGCCTTCCTGCCGATCAGCTGATCGCTCGCGAGGATCGCTCGCCACGCCGTACTTCGGCGTGGCGAGCCGCTGTGGACGGCCCCGCGAGGATCTCGACGAGTCCGTGGTCGGCGTCGAGCCGGAGCCGGTCGCCGGTGCGGATGACCTCGACCGGGTCGCGGTCGAGGTCGCTGAGCGCCGGCACCCGCGTCACCACCGCGCCCAGTGCCGCTTTCGTCGTCATGACCGTGAAGATCATGCCCAGCGGCGCGGTGCCCAGCAGGCGGGTCGACTGGAAGAACGCCGACCAGCCGGACGAGCCCTTCGCTCCGGGAAAGACGAGGATCTTCCCGGTGAAGCACACTCCGTGCAGTTCGTGACGGCGTTCGGTGATCGTCCCGGTGGCCGGGTCGATGCCGCCCCAGCCGGAGATCGTCTCGTGCGAAACCAGCGCCTCGCCTTCGGCGAACCCGGGGACGACGGTCCGCCCGCGCAGGATCGTCATCGCAGCCCTCCCCGCCAGCGCCCGGTGACCGCGGCGTCCACGCAGTCCTCCAGGGAGCCGAACCACGCCTCGATCCCGAGGATCGCGGGCAGGTAGTGCGCTTGTTTCGCCGAGTCGGTGGCGAAGACGCGGGTGCCCGGGGGCGCGACCCGGGACATGGCCGGGCACGAGTCGGCGAGCAGTTTCCCGCCCGCCGCCTCGATCACGGCCGTGTAGCCGCTGCGGTCCGCCACCGCTTTGAGGGCCCGGGGCGCCATGATCCACAGCTGCGTCCCCGAGTGCAGCCGCTTGCCGTCCAGCGCGCGGGCGGCGGCCCGGATCTGGTCGATCGACGCGTGCGGGCAGCCCAGCAGGACGAAGTCGACGTCGGTCGAGTGGCCTTGGTCGTTCAGGGTTTCGTAGATCTCGCGCCGCTCCGAAAGTCCATAGTGGACGGCTTCGGGTGCCCGGCCGGCGAAGGCGGCTTCGACCGTCGGCGCCTCGGGCGTGATGCCCGGCAGGTGGTAGAGCTCGACCCCGCCGGAGGACGCCGCGGCCGCGCCGAAATGCTTCAGATCGACGAGGTCGGGGTGGGCGAACTCCCCGGTGATCACCGGCCGTTCGTCCTGGACCAGCCGGCCGGCGAAGTAGCCGAGCATGCCCCAGTCCAGGAAGTCGCGGACGCCGGTGTCTACCTCGATCAGGTGCGTGCCGAACCGGTTTTCCGGCAGGTGGTTGCCCCAGCACGGGATCTTCCCGGTCAGCGACGCCGCGCCGGTCGACGTCCCGCCTTCGCAGTTGGTCCGGGCGCCGAGCACGGAGTTGCAGTAGACGACCGCGGAGGACTCCATCCACGCGCAGTGCTCGCCGCGGACCGGGAGGTTGCCGACCTGGTACGGCGTGCAGGTGGCCAGGATGTTCACCCCGCGCTTGCCGTAGAACGCTTCGGCGTCGCTCTGCAGCTCGACGAACTCCTTGGGGTAGGGCACGACGCCCACCGAGTCCGGGCCGAAGCCCTGTTGCAGCTGGCAGGTCGGGACCCGCATGTCGGGGATCTCGACGACGTCGTCGCAGTCGAGGTTGAGCACCGCGAAGGCCTTGTTCCAGCCGCCCTCGGCCACGAGCTTCGCCTTCACCGGGGACGGCTGGGTGCTCGTGCCGGCCACGTTCCTGGTGTCGCACAGCCGGTCCGCGCCCAGGGCCTCGCCGTAGCGGACGAGCAGGTCCATGGCCGCCGCCACCGCCGGGCCGTCGGTTCCGTCCCGCATCGCCTTCTCGTCGTCGGTGAGGATCACCGCGCCACCTCCCGCTGGTGTTGTTCGGCGACGGGGTCGGCGACGCCGTTGGTCTCCGGACCCCGGCGCACCGCCGCGAACATCAGCAGGCCGCCGAAGACGATCAGCGCGATCGGGGTGAACTCGTACGGCATGATCGAGCTGAGGGCCAGCAGCCAGAAGGTGTAGAGACCCGGCAGGATCAGCCCGAACATGTAGCCGATGCCGTATCCGCTCGCCCGCACGGAAGCCGGGAACCGCTCGTTGAGGTACACGAGGATGACGCCGAGCGGCGCGGACGGCAGGATCTTCGCCACCACGGCGATCAGCCCGATCAGCCACGCCGGCGCACCCGCCCGGGCGGCCACCGCCAGCAGGGCGAACGCGCCGCCCACGACGAAGGTGAGCACGAGTGCCCAGCGCATCAGCAGCGCGCGCCGCCCGATCCGCTGGCCGACCGCCGCGAGCACCACGATCAGGATCATCGTGAGGACCGAGCTGATGATCTCGACCGTGGAGGACAGCCGTGGGCTCTGGTCCAGCACCTGCACCAGCAGCGTCGGCAGGAACGACACCGACATCTGGGTGGCGAACCAGTAGCCGCAGGTGAACAGGAAGACGCTGAAGAGCAGCGCCCGGTGCGTGGTGAACAGCTCCGCCAGCGGCTGCCGTCCCGTGCGGCGCCGGGCGAAGACCGAGTCGTCCTCCTTCACCCCGCGGTAGTGCCACAGGTACACCAGGCCGAGCACGAAGCCGAGGAAGAACGGGATCCGCCAGCCCCAGGCCAGGAAACCACCGTGCGGCAGCACATCGAGCAAACCGAGCAGGAGCAGGTTGATCACCAGGAACGAGCCGGGCGCCCCGACGCCGATGAGCCCGCCGACGCGGCCGCGCCGGGCGGGGTCGGCCTGTTCCAGTGCCAGCGGGATGGGGGCGGCGTACCCGCCGGCGAGGAAGATCCCGCCGATCAGCCGGAGCACGGCGAACACGGCGATCGCGCCGTAGTCCCACACGGCGTAGCCGGGCAGCAGTCCGATGAGCAGCGTGACGATCGTGAATCCCCAGCCGCTGATCATGGTGACGGGCTTGCGGCCGATCCGGTCGGACAGGTTGCCGAAGATGACGCTGCCGATCGGCCGCGCGAGCAGCCCGATCGTGAACAGCAGCGTGGTGAACGTCGCGCGGATCGCCGGCGACAGGTCCGCGGGCATGAAGTACGCCATGGCGGCCGGCAGCACGAGCGCGGGCAGGTAGACGTCGAAGCTGTCGACGAACATCGAGAACGCGCCGCCGCGGGCGGATCGCCGTTCGTCGGCCTCGGTGATGACGGTGGACGGGGGAACATCGGGCAGCGCCATTGCCGGCCTCCTGTTTGTGAGGGTCTAAGGGCGGAGCACGGCTCCGTGGCCGAGGGGACGCACGGTGCGCCGGTAGATCGACAGCCAGCCGGTTTCGTGGTGGTCGGCGACCGGCACCGGCTGCCTCGCCTCGAGTTCGGCGGGGTCGACGCGCAGGTCGCAGACCCGCCCGGGCAGGTCGATGTGGACGGTGTCGCCGTCGCGGACGAAGGCGAGCGGACCGCCGTCGGCGGCTTCGGGGCGGACCTCGCCCACCACGATGCCGCGGTTGACGAGACCGGACAGCTGGCCGTCGGTGACGACCGCGACCTTGCCGGTGAGCCCGGCGCGATCGAGGGCGAAGACGATCTGCGACGCCATGCCCATGCCGGGCCGGCCCCGCGGGCCGAGCCCGCGGACGACCACGACGTCGCCCACGGTGATCTTTCCGTCCGCCAGGGCGGCGACCGCGTCCTCTTGGCTTTCGAAACACCGTGCGGGACCGGTGAACGCGGCCGGGCGCTCGTCGCCGACCGCGAGCTTGACGATGCCGCCGTCGGGGGTCAGCGAACCGCGCAGCACCACGATGAGCGGCTCTTCGGCGAACGGCCGGGTGGCCGGGCGGATGACCTCCGGGTCCGCGACGTCGGCCGAGGAGATGTTGTCGCCCACCGAGCGGCCGCTCACGGTCATCGGCGCCGGGTCGATCAGGTCACCGAGCTGTTTCAGCACCGCTCGCGCGCCTCCCGCGGCCTCGAACTGTTCGATGAGGTGCGGTCCGTTCGGCCGGACCGCCGACAGCACCGGGGTTTCCGGCCCGAGCTCGGCGTAGAGGCCGAGGACGTCGACGTCCACATCGGACTCCTCGGCCACCGCCTGGAGGTGCTTGACGGTGTTGATCGAGGCGCCCACCGCCAGCGCCACCCGGACGGCGTTGCCGAACGCGGCCGCGGTCAGGATCCGGCGCGGGCGCAGGTCCTCGTCGACCAGCTGCACGATGCGCTGCGCGGCGGCGTCGGCCGCGGCCCACATCGCCGGTGAGTTGGCCGCCACGGGCGTCGTTCCGGGCAGGGCCATCCCGAGTGCTTCGGCGACGACGTGCATCGAGTTGGCGGTGCCCATGCCGGGGCACACCCCGGGGCCGCCGACGGCGCCGTCGCTCATCTCGGCCAGCTCGTCCACAGTGGACGTTCCGCAGGCGTGGAGGAAGACGTCCTCGATGTCGCAGTGGCGGCCCCGGAAGCAGCCGCTGGGCTGGTAGCCGCAGGCCACGAGCAGGGTCGGGAGGTCCAGCCGCCCGGCGGCCATCAGCTGCGCCGGCGCGGTCTTGTCACAGCTGGCCAGGCAGACCATCCCGTCGAGCTGCGCGCCTTCGACGCCGACCTCGATGTCGTTCACGATGAGGTCCCGCGCCGAGAGGATGTACCCGCCGCCGTGCCCGGCGGAGTGGATGAAGTCGCTCGGCGCGGTCGTGCGCACCTCGAACGCCAGCCCGCCGGCGGCGGCGATCCCCTTCTTGACGCGCGCCGCGATCTCATCGAGGTGGCTGAAACAGATCGCCAGATCCGACGAGGAGTTGACGACGGCGATCTTCGGCTTGCGGAGGTCTTCGTCGGTGAGCCCGAGTGCCCGCCACTGCGCGCGGCGGGTCGCCCAACGGACCGAGCCGGGCGGGAAATCGCTGCGGACCATCGTTTCCTCCGTTCAGTTCTCGAGGTTGGGGGACAGGCGGCCGGCCAGCTCGCCGTGGTCGATGTCGTGCACGCTGTCCTTCCCCGCCAGATCCAGGGCGTGCGCGGCGGCCATGCCCATCGCCCCGCACGGGCCCATGACGCGCACGCTCGACAGCGCGGCCGCGTCACCGTCGACGCACCGGCCGGCGACCAGGACGTTGTGGACGTCGGGCGGGGTCATCGAGCGCAGCGGGACGTAGTGCACGTGCTCGGGCCCGAACGTCTCCCACACGTACCCCTCGGGGGTGTCGTGCAGCTCCACCGGCCACGCGGTCCGGGCGACCGCGTCGGGAAAGCGGGTGCCTGCCCGTACTTCGCCGATGGTCAGCTGGTGCACGCCCTGCGCCCAGCGGGTCTGCCGCCTGCCGGGGAGCCCGTAAGCGCGGACCCGGGCGCTCCCGAACGCCGCGGGGAACTCCGCCCGCAGGAACGCCACCACCCGGTCGGCCTGGGCCTTGCCTTCGAGCTGCGCGTGCGCCGCGGCGATCGGCTCCAGCGGGGCCTCGATGTGGGTCATGTTGAGCACCGCCGTTCCCCGGCCGGGGAAGTGGAAGGCGAGGCCGTCGTGCCGGCGCAGGCCGTACTGCCCGGCTTTGGCGCCGACCCGCTCGGCCAGCTCGGCCGGCTCGGGGGCGTCCCGCTCGGCGACGTGCTCGACGACGAGTTGCTGCGAGCCGTAGATCTCGCGCTCCGGCAGGCGGCACGGCAGGCCCGCTTCCCAGACCAGGGAAGCGTCCCCGCTCGCGTCTACGAACCCGGTGGCGGCGACGTCCACCGGGCCGTACCTGGTCGCGAAGGTGACCGAGTCGATCCGGTCGCTGCCGGAGATGACGCCGGTGATCGCCGCACCGGTGATCACGCGGATGCCGTGCTCCCGGACGGTGTCCTCGACCCAGCGGCCGAGCACCACCTCGTCGTAGCCGACGGTGAGCGTGTGCCGTCGCTGCCGGAAGAGGTCTCCCGTGGCACCCAGGTCGCGGAAGATGTCGTCGAAGATCCCGTGCGTCAGCTGGCGGTAGTCCGGGGCGTTGCCGAACACCCCGCAGAACAACCCGATCAGCGAGTTGACCATCTGGCCGCCGAGCACCGGCAGTGCGTCGACGAGCACGACGTCGCGGCCGAGCCGGGCCGATTCGATCGCCGCGGACAGCCCGGCGATCCCGGCGCCGACGACGCAGACGTCGGCGGTGACCTGGTGGGCGCCGGCGCCGGCGGGCTTGCGGACGGTGTGGACCTTCAGCTCGGTGAGGGGGTGCGGCATGGCTCACACGCTAAGTCGCGTTCCCGGGCCGCCGGAAATAGACAATCGCACTGCGAAAGCATCAGCCTGAGTTATAACTGCTGTTCAGAGGTCACGCGTGAGGTCGGTCAGCACGGTCCTGAGCCAGCGGTGGGCCGGGTCGCCGTCGTAGCCGGCATGCCACCAGAACCGTTCCACGATCGGTTCCGGATCGCCGGGACACGGCAGGACGCGCAGGCCGAGACGTCCGGCGACGCGCGTGGCGAGACGTTCCTGCAGCAGCGCGACCCGGTCGGTCCCCGCGACGAAGTGCGGTACGGCCTGGTAGCTCTCGACGCGGACGCGAATCTTCGGCTGGATGCCGAAGAGCGCGAGCTGGCGGCTCATCGGAGCGGCGGGCGGGAACCCCCGATCGGGCTGGAACGGTGCGACCCACGGCATCGCGGCGAGCTGTTCGAGGCCGAGCTCGGCACCCACCCGGGGGTTCGCCGCGTCGACCACGCAGACCCAGCGGTCGGTGAACAACGCGACCGAGCGCACGTCGGGCAGCTCGAACCGGCTGGCCGGGGGTGCCACCATCCCGTCGATCAGGCGGATCGTGTCGGCGATGTCGCTCGCGAACGCTTCCCGCACCAGCCGGACGTGCAGCTGGACGCCCGGCGCCTGCTCCGCGAGCAGTGCGGACAGCCGCGAGCCCAGCACCTCGATCGTGTAGTCGGCCATGAACACCGTGAACTCGCGGGTGGACGTGCCCGGATCGAAGTCGTGGCCGGTGCCGAAGAGCCGTTCCGCGCCAGTGCACACCGCCTCGACCTGGTCGGCCAGCTGCGTCGCGAGCGCGGACAGCACATAGCCGTTCCCGGACCGCGCGAGCAGCTCGTCGCCGAAGTGCCGGCGCAACCGGGCGAGCGCGGCACTCGCCGCGGGCTGCGACACCCCGAGCCGGGCGGCCGCCCGGGTGACGTTGCGCTCGCGGAGCAGCTCCCGCAGCACCACCAGCAGGTTGAGGTCCAGGTTCGCCAGATGAACCGGGGATTGCCTCGCCACCGGGGGACTATAAGTCAGGCTGACACCTTTCGCAGTGGGCACTTACGCGTCTAGACGGCGTAATTTCGCTCAAACGCGACATACTTTCGTTGACTTGATGCAAAAGTCCTCCCTACGCTCACCGAGCGTCAGGTAGCGAGCCTGGCTCTTCCCCGAGGAGCAACGATGCTTCTGGCTGTCCGCGAACGATGCCGCCGGGCGATTCTGGTGGTAACAGTCCTGGTCACGGCCCTGTCCGCCGCCGTTGCCACACCCGCTCACGCCGCCGTCCCACCTCAAGAGCCCGGCGTGACCCTCCGGGTGTTCGACATGCAGACCGAACTGAGCAAGCTGTGCACCATCAAGCCCGGGTTGACCCCCAACGTCGACAAGCTGATGCCGACGATCAACTGGACCAGCACCGCCGACTTCGGCGTCAACGACTTCCTGGTGTCCGAGGTGACCGGCAACATCTCCATCGCGACCGCCGGCAGCTACCAGTTCCGGCTGACCAGTGACGACGGCTCGCGGCTGCGCATCGACGGGCAGGTCGTGATCACCAACGACGGCCTGCACGGGGCGACCGCGGTGACCGGCTCGGTCCAGCTGAGCACCGGCTACCACGCGCTGCGGATCGAGCACTTCGACAACGCCGGCGACCAGCAGATCACGCTGGAATGGCAGCCTCCCGGCTCGTCGGCCTTCGCGGTGGTGCCCACCTCGGTGCTCAGCACCGACGCCGGGGTCGTCCGGGTGACCTCGCCGGGGAAGAAGGAATGCGAAAGCACTGCCGACTCTCCCGGTGATGGCCTGCCGCTGACCGGCGTCCATCCCGGCTTCAACCTGACCGACCTGCGCCCCGACGGCTTCCAGCCGCAGGTGACCGGGATGGACTGGCTGCCGGACGGCCGGCTCGCCATCGCGACCTGGGGTGGTTCGAACAACACCGCCGGGGAGGTCCAGCTGATCAGCAACGCCACCGGCACCACCGACCCGTCGCAGGTCCGGACGCAGCGGATCGCCAGCGGCCTGAAGGAACCGATGGGCGTCAAGTACGTCGACGGCAAGCTGTACGTGTCGGAGAAGACGCGGCTCGTCGAACTCAACGACACCAACGGTGACGGCGTGACCGACGTCTATCGGACGGTGGCGACCTGGCCGTTCAGCGGCAACTTCCACGAGTTCGCGTTCGGCCTGCTGTACAAGGACGGGTTCTTCTACGTCAACCTGTCGGTCGCGATCGACCTCGGTGGGGCGACCACCAACCCCCAGCCCGCGCCGGGCCGCGGGGTCACCATCAAGGTCGACAAGAACACCGGCGCCGTCTCGACCATCGCCGGTGGCCTGCGCACCCCGCACGGCATCGGCTGGGGACCGGAAGGCGACATCTTCGTCACCGACAACCAGGGTGGCTGGCTGCCCGCGAACAAGCTCGTGCGCATCAAGCAGAACCGGTTCTTCAACCACTACACGAACCCGGCGGGCCCGTTCGACGCGCAGCCGGTCACCGCGCCGGTGGTGTGGTTGCCCCACAACGAAATCGCCAACTCGCCCAGCAACCCGGTCCAGCTGACCCAGGGCACCTTCGCCGGCCAGCTGGTCTACGGCGACGTCACCTACGGCGGCCTGCAGCGGGTCTACCTGGAGAAGGTCAACGGCGAGTACCAGGGTGCGGTCTTCCGGATGACGCAGGGCCTCGAGTCCGGGGTCAGCCGGATCAGCCTCGGCCCGGACGGCGCGATCTACACCGGCGGGATCGACGGAGGCGGCAACTGGGGACAGCCGGGCAAGCTCGCCTACGGCCTGCAGAAGCTGACTCCCAACGGCACGAACACCTTCGACATGCTCGCCATGCGGGCGGTCCCGGGTGGATTCGAACTCGAATACACGCAGCCGCTGTCGGCAGCCACGGCACAGGACCTGCTCACCAAGTACCAGGTCTCGCAATGGCGTTACGCACCGACGGCCGCATACGGCGGGCCCAAGGTGGACGAGCAGACCCTCACCGTGACCGGCGCGGCGGTGTCCGCCGACCGCAAGAAGGTGACCCTGCAGATCTCCGGCCTGCAGGCCGGGCGGGTCGTCCACGTCCGGTCGCCTCGGCCGTTCGCGTCCGACTCCGGCACGGCGTTGTGGAGCACGGAAGCGTGGTACACCCTCAACTCGATGGTGGGTGGCGCGCCTGCCAGCCTGACCTACGAAGCGGAGCGCGCGACGCTGAGCGGCGGCGCGGGCGTCAACACCGACCACACCGGCTACGAAGCCACCGGGTTCGTCGACGGGTACTGGAACCAGGGCGCGTCCACGACCTTCGCGGTGAACGTGCCCGCCGCCGGGACCTACAACGTCGGCCTGCGGTATGCGAACGGCCCGAATCCCAGCGCCGGGACGAAGTCCGTGAGTGTCTACGTCAACGGCACGAAGGTCCGGCAGACCCGGCTGGCGAGTACGACCACGTGGGACAACTGGGCTCTTCAGCCGGAAGCGCTGCCGCTCGCGGCGGGGGCGAACTCGATCTCCTACCGGTTCGACAGCGGTGACGTCGGCAACGTCAACCTCGACAACATCACCGTCACCGCGGCCACCCGGATCCCGTTGTTCACCGGAACCGACCTGAACGCCTGGGAACTCCGCTCCGGTGGAGCGGCGCCGTGGCCGGTCGCCGGCGGCTCGATGGAATCACTCGGCGGGGACATCCGGACCAGGCAGAAGTTCGGGGACTTCAAGCTGCACGTCGAGTGGTACGAGCCGAACTACCCGTCGAACGTGACCGGGCAGGCGCGGGGCAACAGCGGCGTGTACCTGCAGGACCGCTACGAGGTCCAGGTGCTCGACTCCTTCGGTGACACCAGCCTCGCCAACGACGAGGCCGGCGCGATCTACACGCAGAAGGCACCGGACGTGAACGCCGCGACAGCGCCGCTGACGTGGCAGACCTACGACGTCACGTTCCGTGCGGCACGGTTCGACAGTGCCGGGACGAAAACCGACAACGCCAGGGTGACGGTCGTCTGGAACGGCGTGACCGTCCACAACGACGTCGTCATCACCGGGTCGACCGGGGCCGGCGATCCGGAAGGTGCCGCCCCCGGCGCGATCCGGCTGCAGGACCACGGTGATCCCGGTGAGAACGTGCGGTTCCGCAACGTGTGGATAGAACCGATCAGCTGATCGTCGTCCGGCGGGGCTCGTTCACCGAGTCCCGCCGGACGATGCCAGCCCTCAGCGCGTGGCGAGCACGCGGCGCACCTCGTCGGCGCCCAGCACCACGGGGGAGCGCAGCGATCCGACCTCGTCGATCTCGATCTCGACCAGGTCTCCCGGCCGCAGCCCTTGATCGAGCCCCGGCACGACGGACGTGCCCGTCGAGAGCACGGCGCCGTCGGGGAAGTCGTTGTCCCGCCACAGGTACTCGACCAGGCCGGCCGGTGCGCGGTTCAGCTGCGCGGTACTGGCTTCGCCGGCGAACACCTCGTGGCCGTCGCGCAGGATGCGCATGCGGAGGCCGAGCGACAGGGGGTCCGGCACTTCCCACGCCGGCCGCACCCGCGCCGACACCGCGCACGAACCGGTGTAGATCTTGGCCTGCGGGAGGTACAACGGGTTCTCGCCTTCGATGCTGCGGGAGCTGACGTCGTCGACCACCACGTACCCGGCGATCTCCCCGGCACCGGTCAGCAGCAGGCCGAGTTCCGGCTCCGGCACGTCGTTGGCGGAGTCGGCGCGGATGGCGATCGGCTCGCCATCGGTGACCACGCGCCATGCGGACGACTTGAAGAACAGCTCCGGCCGCTCCGCGCGATATACCCGCGCGTAGACGTCCTCGTCGGCGCTCTCCTCGCGGCGGGCCTCTTCGGACCGCAGGTAGGTCACGCCGGCGGCCCACACCTCCATTCGCCCGTCCAGCGGTGGCAGCAGGCGCGTCCCGGCCGTGGACACGGGCTCCCCGGCGGCCTCGGCCAGCTCGCGGATCTCCGCCACGGGGCGGCGAAGCAGATCACTCATCGACGCCACTGCGAGCGGCCGCAGCTGCTCATCGGTGAGCAGGCCGACTCGGATGTTGCCGGTGCCGTCGGTGAATCGCACCAGGTGGCTCATTTCCGGACCTCCTCGTTCGGCATGAACCTACGGAGTGCGGGGCGTGATGGTCAACGAGTCGCGGGTCCGCCGGCCCGGCGGGGCAACCACGGCGGCCGCTCCGGCGTGCTGGTGGCATGACGTCGTCGAAGTCCTGGCTGCCTGGGGCGGCCTTGCTGTGGCTCCCCTTGGTGATGCTGGTCGGCGGGCTGGCGGTGGTGTGGGCCGGCGTCTCCATGGCCGCCGTTGTGAACGGGGCGGCGGGGCTCTCCCCGGGGCGGGTCGTCGCGCCGGCGGTCCGGGAGCCCCGGACCGCGGACGTCGAGTACACCGGGCCTGACGGGGTGACGAGGACGGAGACCTTCGAGCACCAGGGACGTCTGATGGTCCCGGGCCGCCGGGTGCAGGTCCGGGTGTGGCCGGACGAACGGCGCGCGGAACTCGACGACGGGGACAAGCACACCGGGCCGATCGTGTACGGCAGCATCCTGACCTTGCTCGGCGCGGGCGCCACCGTCCTGCTGGTCCTGTGGCATCACGGCATGAGGTTCGAGAAGTGCCGGGCGCGGTTCGAAAAGTGGTGGTCGTGGTCGTGGTGGTGGCTCTCTCGCTGGCAGTGACGTCCCGCGACCTCGACGAAAAGCAGTACCTGGTCTTGTTTCGTCCTAGGGTGGCGTATCGGCACGGGCGCGCGGGGAGCACGCGATGAGGGGAACGCTGCGTATCCACTTCACGGACGCCGACCTGGCCCGGCTTCGGCTGGCCGAGCGGCCGGATCCGTTGTGGGAGATCGCGCTGGCGTCGCAGAAGCTGGGCGCGACGACGGGCGGACTCGCCTTCGACCATTGGCGCGCCACCGTGGGAGAAGGACGCGCGCCCGAGCGCCGGCGGTCGTCCGCGGGCGTGGTGCGGGCGCTGGTGCCGCGGCACGGGTCGTTTCCGGACTTCATCACGCCCGCGGAAGGCAGCTTCCGGGGTGGCTGGTCCCGAGCCGTCAAGAAGTCCCGGGACCACTGGATGCGGTTCGACGAGGGGACGAACTCCTGGGTGTCCTCGATCGAGGAGCGTGTTCCCCCCACCTACCGAAGAGTGCCGCTCCGAGGGGACGTCCAGCACGAGATCTTCAAGAACGCCCCACGCAACGGGAAGAACGAACCCGTATACGCCGGGCGGCCGGCCTCGGCCCTGACCGGCATCGACCTGCTCGCCTGAACCGAAGTCCCTGCTCAGCTTGGCCAGGCGATCGCGTCGAGGAACTCGTCGATTGCGATGAGCACGCGGCCGAGCACGGCCACCGATTCGCTGATCGGGCCCGGAACCTGCATGCCGTGGTCGGCGTCCTCGACCTCGAGCAGGTACGGCGATAGCCGACGAGCCTCGGCGCCGTCCCACAGCGCATCGCCCGTGCCGCCCACCAGCAGCAATGGTGCGGTTGCCCGCTCCAAGGCGGCGACCACCCACGGCACGGTGAGAATCGGCGTCAGCCACACCGCCGGCAGGCTCCGCTCGGCGGCCAGCGCGGCGGCATTCGTCCCGAGTGACTTCCCGATCAGCAGGGTGCTCCCACCGAGACGGTCGAGCAGGGGCCTGATCTGGTCGCACACCCAGCTTTCGATCTGCGGCTCGAACAGGTGCGACGGCGGCTGTGACCACCAATGCCGGTGCACAGTCACGCCGCGTCGCTCCGCCACCACCCCGGCATACATCAGCAGTCCGGCTGCCGGCCCGAACCCGCCACCAGGAATCACGACAGCGTCAGCCATGCCACCGACCCTAGCCACCAAGTGGTCGAGCGGCTTAGTTCGTGTACACGGCGTCCTTGCCGTACAACGGCCTCGTGAAGCTGGAGATGTAGGTGTGCGAGTCGGCGGCGCCGAGGTTGTAGGTCAGGAAAACGCCGTAGCCTTCGCTCACGGTTCGCTGGGCGAGGCTGGCGGCGGTGCTGGTGGACGTCGCCGCGATCTGCACTGCCGCGGGGGAGAGCCCGGACTTCGGGAGGGCGATGCCCGGTACGCCCCAGGTGCCGTAGTAAGGGTTCCAGGCGTAGTTGAACTTCGACGAGATGTCGACCCCGCCGTAGGACAACCGCGACGCCGACGGGCCGATGTTGTACAGCGAGATCAGCTTGGTGGGCATCGCCGCGCGCAGGGCCGTGACGAGGTGGACGAAGGAGCTGGCGTTGGGCTGGCCCGTGCCGTTGTTGCCGTACTCGGTGTACTCGTCGTCGAAGTCGATGCCGTCGAGCCCGTACTTGGTCACGGCGTCGGACAGCTGCTTGGCGAAGGCCGCGGCCGCCTGCTGGGACGGGAAGTTGGCGAACCCGGCGCCCTGGTGGTTGCCCAGGATCGACAGCATGACCTTGATGCCCTTGGCCTGCAGCGGGCGGACCTGGGTGCTCACGTTGTCCAGCACGTTCTGCACGTTCGGGTTGAAGTACAGGTACGCCGATTTCGTCGTGGTGTTGTAGTTGATGTTGGCGGCGAAGATGACGCCGATGTCGAACACGTTGCCGCCGCCCTGGGCCAGCGCGTACTTGCCCACGTTCAGCATGCTGTTGTTGTTCACCTCGACGTAGGCCACGCTGATCGGCCCGGTCTTGCGCGGCGCGGCGGACGTGCTCGCCGCACTCGTGCCCGTCATCATGCCCGCCAGGAGGGCGGCGCCTGCCAGCAACGCGGTGATCCGACCAAATTTGACCACGGTAGCTCAACTCCTGCCGAGTGGTTTGAACCAATGTCCATGTAGGTGCTTTTCCGGCCGCTTGTCAAGAGTGGTGATCACGCAACGGGCCCGGTACCTCGATCGGCCTACGCGGTTCGTCGGGATCGGCACCCGTGCAAGGCGGGTTTCGCGCGGTGTGGACGTCAGGCGCGGCGCTCGCGCAGCCCGGCGAGTGCCGCGTCGAGGATCGGCTGCCGGGGATCTTCGCGATGGCCATCACGAGATCGAGGATCTGGTCGAGGTCGATGTCGCCGGCGATCTCGTGGGCGTCCTGGGCGGCGGAGAGCAGCGGCCGGCCGGCCGCGAGCATCCGGCCCCGGGTCTGGAAGACCGGATCGGTCTTGTCGGTGTGCTCGAGCAGTCCCATGACGACCGGCCGCTTGGTGGTGACGTACTGGAAGAACCGGCGCAGCCACGTCGTGAGCCGGTCGCCCGGGCTGTCACCCTCGACGGTCGCGGCGGCGGCGCAGACCTCGTCGACCTCGTCGACGAGCAGTGCCTCCAGGAGATCGCGGCGGGTCGCGAAGTTGCGGTACAGGGTCGCCGAGCCGACCCCGGAGCGCCGGGCGATCTCGGCCATGCGGCGGCGAACGCGTCGCAGGCGGCGTTCGGTGCTCGTCTGCGCCGATCAACGGTGGGACCGGCCGGTCGGTGGCGCAGTACGCTGGTGGTCTGAGCCGGATGCTCATGATCGGTGGCCGTCGGACCGGAGCCAGGCCGTGGTGTCGGCCGGCAGCAGTCCCGGCGTGTCGAGCGGTTCGCCGGAGAGCAGCAGCACGTCACCGGCCGGCAGTGGCCGTGGTCGCGGACCGAAGTTGGTGACCGCGATCCAGCCGCCGCCCCTGCGGAAGCCGACGATGTCGGGGCCGAGCTCCAGCCACTCGAGCGTCTCGTCCTGGATCAGCTCGCGCCGCAGGCGAAGCGCTCGGCGGTAGAACGAGAGGGTCGACGCCGGATCGTCGCGTTCCCGCTCCACCGAGAAGTCTGCGAACCACGCGGGCTGGGGTAACGGCGGCGCGCAGTCGCCGAATCCGAACGAGACGCCGGTGGAGGTCCACGGCAACGCCACCCGCGCGCCGTCGCGTCCGAGGTCGGTGCCCTTGCTGCGGAAGAAGGCCGGGTCCTGGCGCCGGTCGGCGGGAATGTCGCCGACCTCGGGCAGACCGAGTTCTTCGCCCTGGTAGAAGTACATGCTCCCCGGGAGCGCCATGGCCAGCAGCGTGGCCGCACGCGCTCGTCGCAGGCCCGTGACCCGGTCCTCCAGCGCGGGGTCGGCGCCGTCGAGCAGCCATCGGCGTCCGGACAGCCCCGCCGGCAACCCGAACCTGGTCGCGTGCCGCACCACGTCGTGGTTGGAGAAGACCCAGGTGCTGGACGCCCCGCTTTTCGCGGCCAGGCCGAGGTTGTCGCGGATGATCTGACCAAAACGCCCGGCATCCCAAGATGTTTCGAGGAGATCGAAGTTGAAAGCCTGTCCCAGATTCTGTTTGCTCGCGTAGCGGACGCGCCGTTCCGCGGGGACCCAGGCCTCGGCCACCGCGGTCAACGGCGGCGAATAGCTGTCGAAGACCGCGCGCCACTGCGCGTAGATCTCGTCCAGCTCATCGCGATCCCACAACGGGTGATGACCGGCCGGGTAGAGCGGCGCTGCGGGATCCGCCGGGTCCGTGCCGCGCGTGAGCTCCGCCCACGAAGGCAGTTCGGTGGGCAGGTCCTTGGCGAGCAGGTGGGCGACGTCGACGCGGAACCCGTCCACGCCGCGGTCGCCCCAGAACCGCAGGGTCCGGAGGAAGTCCGCGCGGACGTCGGGATGATGCCAGTTCCAGTCGGGTTGCTCGGCGGCGAACAGGTGCAGGTACCACTGCCCGTCCGGGACCCGGGTCCACGCCGGACCGCCGAAGAACGAGTTCCAGTCCGACGGCGGCTCGGTCCCGCGGAGGCCGGTGCCGTCCCGGAAGATGTAGCGGTCTCGCTCCGGAGAGCCGGGCGCGGCGGCCAGCGCGTCCTGGAAGAGCCGATGCCGGTCCGAGCTGTGGTTGGGGACGATGTCGACGATCACCTTGATGCCGCGCTCGTGGAGAGCCGCGACCAGGCGGTCGAAGGTCGCCAGGTCGCCGAGCTCGGGGCTCACGTCGCGGTAGTCGTCGACGTCGTAACCGCCGTCGGCGAGGGCCGAGGGATAGAACGGGCTAAGCCACACGGCGTCGATGCCGAGCTGGTCGAGGTGGTCGATGCGGGAAAGGACGCCTTCCAGGTCACCGACGCCGTCGCCGTTGGCGTCGGCGAAACTGCGGGGGTAGATCTGGTACACCGTTGCCTGACGCCACCAGCCGGCATCGTTGCGGCGGCGTTCGATCGCGACCCCGTCGGTGTTCGCCATCGGCTTCCTTCCCTTTTCGGATCAGGTGTGGCTTCGACCGCAACGGGCAAAACCGCCGTTGCGGTGTTTTTGGTGTCTGTCTACACTCCGGCGCATGAGTGCTCACGCGCGCCGGGAACCCCGCGGGCCTTACGCCAAAGGCGTCAGCAGGCGGCAGGAGATCCTCGAAGCCGCGCTGAACCTGTTCGCGGAAAGGGGTTTCGAAGGCGCGTCGCTGACCGCGATCGGTGAGGCGGTGGGCGTCACGCGGGAGGGGATGCGGCACTACTTCCGGTCTCGCGAGGAGTTGCTCCTCGCCGTCATGGCGGCCGCCGACGAGCGCGCCCGGGAGTTTCCTGTCCCGTCCGAGGACGACACCGTGCTGTCGCGCATCATCGCGAGCGCCGAGCACAACGCGAACGTTCCCGGTCTCATCGCGCTGTACACCACACTGGTCGCAGGTTCGGTCGCCTCGGGAAACGCGCGCTCACGCGCCATCTTCACCGAGCGCTTCGAAGACCTGCGCACCGAGATCGCCGGAGCCGTCGAGCAGGGCCAGGCCCGCGGGGAGATCCGACGGGACCTGCCGGCGCGGGCCGTGGCCTCGCTCATCGTCGCGGCGTCCGACGGACTGTCCATGCAGTGGATGCTCGACCCGCGGGTCGACATCGTCGAAGGCATGCAGCTGCTGCGGAAACTCATGCTGCCGTAACCGGACACTGTGGACGGCGTGCGCGCCGGGAGTGGCGGACCGTGAAGAGTGCCGGCCCGGCGACACCGATGGCCTGGCAGGTCATCATGACGGCGACGCTCGGACCCGTCACGACGCTGAGGACACCGCCGACGGCGCCGACGGTGAAGCCCACGGCCCACGCAGTGCTGATGATCGTGTTGGAGCGGACGAACCGGTGCGAGCCGGCGAGCGGCTCCGGGACGCGCTGCCGTGCGATGGCGAGGGTGAACGGGTGGCGGACGGCGATGCCGGCCCAGGCCGTCACCGTCAGGACGACGAAGGGCAGCGCGCCGATGTAGGCCTGGATCGGGGAAGCGGGATCCGAGAACGAAATGGCGGTGAGCGCCGTGAAGTAGAGCGTGGTGCCGATGTCGAGGACCAAGGCGTCTGCGGGCACGCCGCGCCGGCGTTCACGGGCCAGGGAGACAAGACTGACGACGAGTCCGGCGAGGGCGCCCCATTGCCAGCCGGCGGTGGACGCCGTACCGAAGGCGATCCACGGGAGAACGCGTCGAAGGTACCCCAATACGGTGCGCAGCATGTGCTCGATCACCTGTTTCCGTTGCCCGGCTGCGATTCTGTGGTCACCAAGTGACGGGGACCGAGCGCACGCCGCCCGTCAGCTGGTCGTGGCGGTGCGCAATGTCCCGGAGGTCGACGGCGAGCCGCAGGCGGGGGAAGCGGCGGACCAGGGCCGGGAAGACGGTCCTCAGCTCGGTGCAGGCGAGGGTCGCGCCGATGCAGAAGTGCGCCCCGTGGCCGAACCCGAGGTGCTGGTTCGGGCCGCGGGCGGGATCGAACTCGTCCGGCTCGGCGAACACGGAGGGATCCCGGTTCGCCGCGCCGACGGCGATGAGTACCCCCTCGCCGCGGGCGATCGTCTGCCCGGAGATCTCGATGTCCTCGCGCGCGTAGCGGGGAACGCCCAGGCCGCCGGGGGAGGCCAGGCGCAGGATTTCCTCGACGGTGTCGTTCACCCGGCCGTCGGGGTCCGCGGCGAAGGCGTCGCGCCGGCGGAGGTCCGACAGCAGCATGAGGACGCCGAGGTCGATGCGTCCGGCGGTGGTTTCGTGGCCGGCGAACAACAGGCCGGTGGCGAGGTTCGCGACGTCGGTGTCGGTGAACCCGGGATACGCCTGCTGGGCTTGGACGAGGTCGGAGATGACGTCGGCGCCGGGTTCTGCTCGTTTCGCCTCGGCCAGCTTGCTGGTGTAGGCGGTGAACTCGGTCATCGCGGCGCGGGAATCGTCGACGTCGTCAAGCCGGCCGATGCGGTCGGACAGCGCGCGGAAGTGGTCCCGGTCGGCGTAGGGCACGCCGAGCAGCTCGCAGATCACGAGCACGGGCAGTGGGAAAGCGAGGTGCGCGTGCAGGTCGACCGGCTCGCCGGGGGAGCGGTCGTGTGCGGCTTGCATGTCATCGAGGCAGCTCTCGACGAGGTCCCGCACGTGGTCGCCGAGGGCGCGCATCCGCTTGGCCGAGAACGCGGGGGCCAGCAGCTTCCGCAGTCGCCGGCTGTCCTCCTGCTCCTGGTCGTGGTCGCCGGTGGGTCCGCTCAGGACGGCTGCACCGGACAGCTTGGCGGCGGTTTCCGGTGCCGGATGGGACCGGCCCAGCCGAGGATCACCGAACAGCGCCCGCGCGTCTTCGTACCTGGTGGCGAGCCACAGCAGATCACCCGCGGGGGTGCGGACCCGCGAAAGCGGCGATTCCTCCCGAAGGGCGGCGTAGAGCGGAGCGAGGTCGACGGGATTCGGCCTGGGGAACGGAAGTTGTGGCGCGGTCATCGGGTGTCGGCCTCCTGGGTCCTGGTCAGGCGTACTCTAGCACGAAAACCACCGCAGCGGTGGTTTTCGCTGGATCGCCGGTGGAGCTCTGCTGGACCCAGCCTCTGTCGAGGAATCGGGCGAGTTGGCCCGGGCGGCCGCCGTGGTGGAGTCGGCGGTCGATCCGGTGCAGGCGCTCTCCGGTCTTCACCTTTCCCCGGGCGCGGCCGTGCTCGTCGGGGTCGCCTCCGGCGGTCGAGGCCACGATCTGGCCGCTCAGGGGGTGCGCTCGCGAGAGTCCTTGGTCACCGATGCCGGTTGGGTGTCTCGAGCATCGGCGGTGTCCGGCCGCAGGGCGGGGGTTCGTGCACGCTGTACTTGCAGCGCACCCTGCACGGCCACGTCTGCGGAGCGGGATCGAAGTGAGCTGCGGGCGGCGTCTCCGGTTGATGTCCCATGGCCGGACGATGTCCACATCTGCGGTAGGTGATCGATAATGACGCCCGGCTCAGTACGGCGTCCTGAGGTGGTCGGCTGCCGCGCGTCCGGCCATGCACCTGAGCGGGCCCGCGCCGGCAGGCGACGGTGAGGTGCCAGGCCGTGTGAGGCCGCTTCGAAGCAGCTTTGCGCGATCGCTCAAAGCCTGTAGCCCTATGCCGGGGCGAGTGCCCGGCGCCAGTAGCCCGCGACGCTGCGGCGTACCTGCTCGACGTCGACACCCTGCGGGTCCAGCAGCCGCTGCAAAGCGATCCCGCGTAGCTGCCCGACGATGGCGATCGCGACGTCGTCGGGCCTCAGGCCGGGGTCGATGACACCGGCGGCGATGCCGGCTTCGATGTCGATGCGCAGGTCGGCGCGGAAGGCGTCGTCGCGCTCGCGGAAGATCGGGGCCAAGTCGGGTTGCGTGGCGGCTTCGGCCCACAGCAGCAGGAAGGCTTGGTTGAACACGCCGAGGCGGGCGAGTTCGCCGAGGTAGCCGTCGATCAGCCGCAGGAGGCGGTCGAGTCCGGGCGGCAGATCGTCGAGGCCGGGCACGAACCCGGCCTGCGTTGCCCGGGCGAGCCGTTCCACCAGTGCCTGCTTGCCGCCGAAGTGGTGGGTGACGATGCCACGGCTGTAGCCGGCGCGTTGCCCGACTCGGGCCAGCGTCAGCGAGCGGACTCCCTGCTCGACGACCAGTTCGGCGGCGGCGGCCAGCAGTGCGGCTTCGGCCTGGTCTCGGCGTTCCTGCTGGGTGCGGCGGGTGGTGGTCATGTCCCGGAGTCTAGCAAAGTAACTTGCGTGTCGACCAACAAGTATGTGTAAGGTGGCCGGCAGACCCCGTCACACAGGAGGCTTCTGATGATCGAAATCGACGACCGCGCACTCGACGCCCTGCTCGCCGACGACCCGGGTGGCCCGGTCGTGATGCTCAACCTGCTGCGATTCCGTCCGGACGGCGGCCGCGAGAGTTACCAGCGCTACGCGGAGGCGCTCGGCCGGTCGATCAACGCCCGCTACGGCCTGAGCCTGGAGTACCTGGGCGACGGCGGGCGAGCGCTGGTCGCCGAGGACGGGCAGGCGTGGGACATGGTGGTGCTGGTCCGTTACCCGGACCGGCAGGCGTTCGCGGCCATGATCGGCGACCCGGATTACCAGGCGGTCGCCCATCTGCGTAGTGAAGCGCTGGTGGAATCCGTGCTGCAGCCGACCACGCCGTTCGCCGTCTGATGCCCGCGGTCTTGGGTGCGGACTTCACCGTGGTCCAGCAGGCGTTCACGGCCGCCGCCCGGAGCACCGTCGAGGGCGGGTACTGGAACCACTTCGCCCAGGGCGACCGGGTGCTGGTGTTCGGCGAGCCCGACCCGGTGAACGGCAGCCGCCGCGTCCAGCGGGGAACGGTGCTCGAGCCGTCTTCGCCCGACATCATCCGCATAGATTTCGGGGACGAGGGGTGCGGGGAGTATTCGTCGGCCGATCCGGTGCGCGTCAACCATGTCGCCGGTACTTGCCCGTGTGTGGTGACGCTCTCGTAGAGGAGGCCGGTCGGCAGCCTGGTCCGTGGCACACTGGTGCGGTGATCGACGCCAGGCAGGCTCGCCACCGGAAACTCTCGGCTTTCCTGGAATCCCACAGTGATGGCGAACTTGCCGTGCTCGTCGGCACCGGGCAGGCCACCGGGGTGGGGGTGGGCGGCGGCTCGGCGGTCCTCGACGTCGATGGCGTGCCGGTGTTCGTCAAACGCATCCCGCTGACCGACCTCGAGCTCGCGCACCCGGGCTCCACCGCGAATTTGTTCGATCTGCCGGTGTACTGCCAGTACGGCGTCGTCAGCCCCGGGTTCACCGCGTGGCGCGAGCTGGCCGCGAACGTGATCGTCACCGACGCCGTTCTGGCCGGCGAGACGCAGTCGTTCCCCGTGCTCTACCACTGGCGGGTGCTGCCCGGCCGTTCGCCGGTCGCGGCCGAGTACGCCGACATCGACGCGGTGGTCGCCGCGCTGGGTGGCTGCTCGAGCGTGCGGGCCCGTTTCGAAGCGCTGGCCGCGGCCTCGTGCAGCCTGGTGCTGTTCTGCGAATACATCCCGCGCCCGATGCCGGAGTGGCTGGGGGAGAACCCCGCCGGCAAAGCGGCCGCGGTCGAGCGGCAGTTTTCGCAGATCGTGAAGTTCCTGCGCGGTCGGCAATTGCTGCACATGGACGGGCACTTCGGCAACATGCGCACCGACGGCGAGCGGATCTACCTCACCGACTTCGGGCTGGCTACATCGCCGCAGTTCGACCTGTCGGCCGCCGAGCG
This sequence comes from Amycolatopsis ponsaeliensis, assembly GCF_030182635.1. Taxonomy (NCBI): domain Bacteria; kingdom Bacillati; phylum Actinomycetota; class Actinomycetes; order Pseudonocardiales; family Pseudonocardiaceae; genus Amycolatopsis; species Amycolatopsis ponsaeliensis. Next base: position 21,227 of record NZ_JAPZLD010000040.1, on the reverse strand, counting down.
CGGTTTTGCCGAACGCCACGCGACGCACGACGAAGGCTACGCCGCCATGCGATTGGTGAACTGGCTGGTAACCGCGGTGTGCGGAGTGCCGGTGCCGAGCAGTGGCGGACCGGTTGCGCGCAACGAGTACGTACGTCAGTGCGCGGCCGGCCACATCCCGGATGACGTGCCACCGGACGTGGCCGCGATCCTGGCCCGGCACGCGCCTGCGGCCGCGACGATGAACGCCTTCTACTGGAGACTGTTCGACGGCGAGATCCACGCGGAATACCCCGGGTTATAAGACAGAACGGGTCTCGTCCGCGATACCGTGGTGCCGTGAGTTCGCCACCGCCGCCGCTGGTTTGGTATGCGAGCTATGGGTCCAACATGTACGCCGCGCGGTTGCGGTGTTACCTCGAAGGCGGGACGCCGCCGGGCGCCCAGCGCAGCTACCTCGGATGCCGCGACCGCAGTCCGGCGCGTCGCGTCGTGGCGAGCGAGTTCTCCGGTGGCGTCTACTTCGCGACGGAGTCGCCGGTCTGGCACGGTGGTCGCGCGTTCTTCGACCCGGCGTCGCCGGGGAAGGCGGCGATGCGGTCGTATCTGGTGACTGCCGGGCAGTTCTCCGACATCGCGGAGCAGGAAATGTACCGCGAGCCAGGTCCGGACCTGGATTTGGGCACCGTGCTGCGGACCGGCCGTGACCAGCTCGGGCCGGGTCGCTACGAGACCTTGCTGCACCTCGGTGATCTCGACGGCTGTCCCGTCCTGACGTTCACGGCACCCTGGTCGGCGTCGGACATCGAGAAGAACCCGCCGTCGGCCGCTTATCTGGCCATGCTGGTGGGAGGGCTGCGGGAAGCGCACGGATGGTCTTTGCCGGAGATCGCCGGGTACCTGGCGCCGCTGCCCGGGGTGCGGGGGCACTGGTCAGCGCCGGAGATCGCCGACCTCGCACCGCGCTGAACCTCTGGTGAACCGCGCGGAGCGCATGGCCGTGTCCGGACGTTCGACCGGCGAGGGTGGTGAAAAGGGCAGGCTTCGCGCGTGGCGGTTGACGTTTCGGTCGCCTCACACCATGATCCGGGCCGACGAATGCCCCGCAGCCGGATTTACCGGCTGAATCAGGAGGAATCCCTGTGACAATCGCCCCGACGGTGCACACCCGGCGACCCAAGGCGAGACGGCTTGCCCCGATGCTGCCGGCGGTGGTCATGGGCTTGACCGCGTGTGGCTCGGCCGGTGTCAACGGGTCGGCGGCGCCGGTGGCGAGCTCGTCAGCTTCGCCTTCGCCCGCAAGCGCTTCCGCGCAGACGTCCCAGGCGCAGCCCGCATCCGGTGCCGAGACCCTCCAGGTCGCTCTCGAGCGCTGGGTGACCCAGATCTTGCAGGAGCAGTACACGGAGGCATGCCTCTCCGGCGCTCCCGTGCTGCCCGCCGGCCGAGACGCCGAAACGCTGTGCAAGAGTCCCGAGGCGCTTTCGAGCGCCAAGTCGCTGCATGAGGCCTGGGCGAAGCCGGGCGTCAAGCTGCCCCCGCAGGGGGAAGTCGAGGTGACCGGGGTGACCGCGAAGGGGACCGAGGTGACCGTGCCGGACACGGCCGTCAAGCTCGACGGCCGTACGCTGCGCAGCCTCGAACTGATCGGCGCGACCGGGGACACGGGCTCGTTCAGCCTCACCTTCAAGATGCTGAAGCACGAAGGGGCCTGGTACGTCCAAGGCTTCGACCTCAAGTTCTGAGCCCGGGCGAAAAAAGCGGCGCGGTCAGCGGCAGAGCCGGTACTTCCGGTGCAGCCGGGCGAACCTGGCTTCGTCCACCGCGGCCGGGTCGGTCGGCAACGCGATCACGGCCGCCCCTTCGGGCGTCCGCCGAATGTAGGCGTCCAGCTCCGCGGGCAGGGGTGGCAGCAGCCGGTAGCGGTCGGCATCGAAATAGGTCAGCCAGCTCAGCCAGTCCGGCCACGAACCCGGGGGCGGCGGCCGGTCGCCCGACCGTGGATCGGGCAGTTCGGACCAGATCTGCTCCAACGACCACTCGTCCTCGACACGACCGAACACCGCACCGATCTCACCCGCGACGGACGTCCACAGTCTGGTGATCAACCGGTGCAGCTCCCGAAACGGTTCGGCCTCGGGCGCCGGAACCCGCCGGCGGTGGCTCGAGTTCAACGACAGGGACACGGAGTCCCAGCCGTTTCCGCGGCCGGACCTGGTGGACAGAAAGATGTCCACCTCGGACCGGAACCACAGGTTGGTACTCCGTGATCCGGTGGCGAGGCTCCGCACCAGCTGTTCCCGGTCGAGCACGTGGTGCTCACCCTCGTGGCCCGGGGGCGGTGTCGAAGCCGTTGATCCCGCCGCCCGGCCGATGTGGCGACAGTCCGCACGCGTCGGCCAGGGTCAGCAGCTGGTCGATCGTGGCCGAGGTCAACGACCCGCCGGGCAGCGCCAACGTCCATGACCAGTCCGAACCCATGGCCGACATCTTCGCAGTGACCGCGATCCTCGCGAAACCGAATACGAACGGCCTGCTCAGTCGTCGACGGTCTGTGCCGCCGCGGCGATCGGCTCGAGCCCTGCGATCAGCTCGTCCAGCTCGTCCGCGATGAGCACGTCGTACGGCGGCGTCGCCAGTTCGTCGGTGAGGGCCTCGATCCGCTCGCTGGTCTGCCGGCCGGCTTCGGTGAATCCGCCGGCGGCGTCCACGAGGCCGCGGTCGCGCAGGCCGTCGATTACCGCGGCCAGCTGTGCCTTGGGCAGGTGGTGGACCCGGCCGAACTCCTCCGCTTTCATGCCGAGGGAGAGCGCGAGCAGGACGTGGGCCTCGGTGCCGCCGATGCCGTGGGCGACGAGGGCGGCGTTGTGGCCGTCCCCGCGGTGCTCGCGCAGCAGCGTCGCCGCGTGCCAGAGCCTGGCCACCGGATCCTCGGGCACCGCGAGCGCCCTGAGCCCGGCGTAGAGCGCCCGGCCTTCGGTCGGCGCGCTGACCGCCGCTCGGGTGGCGAGGTCGGCGACCTGTGCCAGGCCGGGGGAGCCGGCGAGGTCTCCGATCATCTGCCGCAGTGCGGTGGCGCTGGCTCGCTCGCGCACGGCGATCGCCTCGTCGGGGGTGGTCTTCTCCCAGACCCAGGGGATGTGGCGCGCCACTTCGCCGTCGGCGAAGTTGTAGAAGACGCCGTGCACCACCTCGGCCGGTGCCAGTCCCAGCGGTGCGGCCCGGCCGGCGAAGTATCCGTCCCAGTAGTTGCGCATGCCGAGGGCCAGGAACGCCTCGGTCGGCCCCGCGGAGAAGGTGATGGTGGCGATCGGCTCGACGAGCTCGAACATGCGGTGGACTTTGGCCGGTGAGTGCGGCATCGGTATCTCCCGTGGTCGTGGCGGCGCCCCTGGTGGGTGGCCTCTCAACCTGGCTACGAACGGCGCGGCCCGGATTCGACAGCTCCGGACGACTCGGATCCTGGAGCGGCTCGCCCCTGACCCGGGGCACCGGCGCGGCTCAGTCGCTGACGTGGGCGGTGTTGCCGAGCCAGTGCCGGGCGAGGTCGAGGTCGCCGTCGACGCTGATGTCGGTCGTCGCGGGGTCGGTGAGGGGGAGCCGCCGGATCAAGACCTGGAACAGCGATCCTGCCGGGCCCGTCACCGTCACGTCGGCCTGCCGGGTTCCGGGCTGCCACGTCGCGCCGTCCGGGTGGCGTTCGATGAGCCAAGCGTCCGTGGTGTCGGTGGCCTGCCACTGCAGGGTCTGCCCGGTGCCCCGGATGGCGTGGGCGGACTCGGGCCGCTGCATCTCCCACGTCGGTGAGGTGAGCATCCTGAGGTGGTTGCTGATGAGGGCGGCCGCGATGTCGGCGTCGACCTCGGCCGGCCGGTCCGCCGCGATGGCCGCGTCGAAGCCGTGGACGACCGCCTCGTTGAGCATGGTGACCAGCCAGAACTGCGCCCCGGACCGCTCGTCGCCCGCGGCGTTGAACACCGGTGCCTCGAGCGCGTCGTCGGAGCACGCGTCCGCGACCCGCTGGGCGGACTCCGTCAGCCAGGCCTGCCACTCGCGGGGATCCGTGGGGAGCACGGCCATCTCGGTGGGCAGCCGGGTGGGGTCGGTGATGCGCCGTTCGATGATCTCCGCGACCCAGTGCTGGGTCTGGCCCAGGTGCGCGACCAGGTCGGTGACGGTCCACTTCGGGGCGGTCGGCACGGCGGCGTCCGGTCCGGCCGCGGCGGCCGCTTCCGCCAGTCGCCGGGTGTGCTCGACGATCGCGCGCCGGGTGGTTTCCGCGTTCAGTTCGGTCATGGGAGTGTCCTCGCTGTCTGAGCCCCCCTGCGGGCGCCTTCGACCACGCGTCGAACGACGACAGCCGGGATCGACGACCTCAAGGAAAAATCTTCCGGCCGAGATCCGGCCGCGCCGGACGCAGGTCTCAGGACTGCCGTCCCGCGTCGTCCAGGCGACGGGCCTCTGCTGCCTTCTCGAACGGGGTGTCGCCCACCGGGTGGTGTTCGCCCAGGCCGGCGAACAACTCGGCCACCTGCACCGAGTCGTGGTGGGTGACGAGCTCGGCCAGCGCGGGGTCCGTCGCGGCCAGCACCTGCCGGAACCGGAGCTCGGCGAGCGGGCCGAGCCGGTCGTAGATCTGCAGGAACACCTTCTGGGCCCGGTCGCGCGCCCAGCCGGCGGGCAGCAGCTCGGCGGGCAGGTCGGGGTCGGTCTCCGGGAACCGGCGCCAGTCCACGCGCAGCTCCGTGCGGGTGCGCAACGCCTGCGCCGGGCTGACCAGGCCGGCGTCCAAGCCGGTGAGCACCCGCTCGTACCGCTCGACGAACTGGTCGTACTCCGCGGCGAGGGGCCCGAGGTCGAAGGCCGCGACCGGGCTGCCGACGTCGCCGGGGACCTCGGTGGCGCGGAAGACCGTCGCGCTGCGGAGGCCGAGTTCGCGCAGTGCGGCCAGCGCGGGGCCGGCCAGGTCGTGCGGGCTGATCCACACGCCGTCGTAGAGAGCGGCGAACCGCAGGACCCGCAGCCGTGAACGCAGTGCCGTGCGCAGTCCGCGGTCCTGCTCCGGCACGGAGAAGGTGACGACCGTCCACTGCCCGTCCCACTCGGGCGCGGTCGTGCCGAAGGTCAGCATCCGGTGCGTGCGCTCGATGATCACCTCGGACGTGCGGCCGGGAATGCCGTACGCCGTCGTCCGCCCGCTGCGCGACACCGTGAGCAGGCCGCGCGCGGCGAGGCGGCGGATCGCGGCCCGCGCGCTCGCCGGGCTGATGTCGAACTCGCCGAGCAGCTCCACCAGCGCGGCCGAGGGGACGTGCTCGTCGCGCCAGTACCAGAAGTCGCCGAGCAGGGACGTCAGGAGGAGCTGCGGTTCGGCTCCCTGCTGGGAGCGGGGCAGCGGCCCCGAGGACGTCGCTGCCATCGCTCGCCTGCCTCTTCCGGGGTTCGTTTCGGCGGCCGGCGGGTGTCGCCCGCCGCGGGTGTCCATGGTGGCAGCTCCGGCCGCGCGACCGAAGTGAGGGGCTGAATCACGCGACACATCATGCGACGATCGGCGACCGGATAGCAACTAATCCTCTCCCGGGTTCCCGCGCCGCCCGCTCCGGACGGCCTTCCGCAGGAAGAAAACGACATGGGTTCCTCACTTCGTCAATGGCGTCGAAGCTCGCTCGCCGTGGCCGCCGCTGGGCTCGTCCTGGCCGGGTGCACGGTCGACGACGGCGCGGCCACGGCGCCCACGGCCGCCGCCCTGACCACCGACCAGGCGCTGCACGACCAGCTGCCGCAGGCGGTCAAGGACTCCGGCGTGCTCCGGTTCGCCGGGGACTCCCACCCGCCGTACCGCACCGTCGGCCCGGACGGCAAGCTGCGAACCGGCCACTGGCCCGACACCTCGCCGGGCACCCTGAACCGGCTGGCGGCGGCCGGCGACGGCACGCGGGGACGCTACCTGAGCTACACACCTGAGCGGTTCAACCGGCAGTACCCCGCCGGTCACTGACCCGACGAAGCCGGGCCCGTTCCCGGCTTCACCTGGGCGCCGCGGCCGCCTTGGACCCGGCGGCGACGTCGGCCGCGGTCAGGACCCGGTTCCACACCACGACGTCGTCGATGCTGCCCGGCCACAGGTCGCTGCGCTGCCCGCCGGAGAAGGCGCGGCCGATGGCCAGCGGGCCGGGCGAAGCGTCTCCCGTCGGCTGGCTCCAGGTCTTGGCCTGGGCCACTCCGTCGACGTAGAGCACGTAGGTGCCGGCGTCGGCGTCGTGCACGCCGACCAGCCGGTACCAGCGCCCGGGCTGCGGGGCGACGTCCGACAGCGCCCGGCCCGCACTGGTCGAGAACGCCAGGCGGTCGTCGGCCGCGGAATACTGGAGGTAGAAGCCGCTGCCGGGGTTGCCGTCCTGGCTGACCGCGGTGGCCCACGAACCCGTGCGGTCCAGCCGGACCCACGCGCCGACCGAGAAGTTCCCCGTGGTGTCCAGGACTGGCCCGCTCGTCTGCGCGTACTCGCTCGAGCCGTCGAGCTGCAGGGCGGTGCCGGTCACGCCGGGGACCCACTCGGGTGCACCGGTGATCCCGGCGTCGTGGGCGCCGGCGCTGTCGTGGGCGACCGTGCCGCTGCCCTCGTCGAGGCTCCAGGCGCCGACCGGGTCGTGCTGGCCGGCCGGGTGGGGGATCTGGAGGTTCTGCCGCTGGTGCGTGGTTTCCGTTCGGCCGCCGGGGCCGCGGTAGGACGCGGTCGCGGTCAGCGTCGCGGCACTGCCCGGTTCGGCGCCCGGCGGTGCCGTCAAGGTGAACGTCGAAGTCCGGGACTGGCCGGGCGGAATCGCGCCGAGGGGCCGGCCGGCCGGGGTGGCCGACCAGCCGTCCGGCACGGCGAGGCTCACCCGCGGCGAGACGAGCGGGCTCGACCTCGTGTTGCGCACCGAGACGGTCAGCGGCGTGCTCGGGCCGACGATGACGACGCCGTTGGCGTTCGCGGGCCCGACGGTGATCCGCGCGTCCGGGCTCGACGGCGTCCAGGACTGCAGTTCCGTGACGCCGACGAAGGCGCCTGGCGGGTTGGTGAACACCAGCCGGATCCTGCTGGTGGTGAGCGTGGGGAAGGTGACGCGGTTGACGCCGTTGCCCACCGGGCTCGCCTGGTCCCGGACCTGGCCGGGGATTTCCTGCCAGGCCGAGCCGGTCCAGTACTGCATGCTGTAGGCCGCGGCCGGTCTGACCCCGCCGCCGTCGTCGTAACCGTGCCACCGGATGTCACCGACCGGGGTCGGGGCGCCGAAGTCGACGCCGTAGAAGTCGCTTGGGTTCGGTGAGCCGTAGTTGGTCCACCGCGTGTTTTCGGGCACCTCGCTGTAGAAGACCTTGCCGTCGAGCGCGTTCCACGGGTTGTCATTGGGCCAGGTGTAGGAGGTGATCGGCTTGGGGTAGCCGGTGCGCAACGGGTTGGCGGCGTCGTTCACGAGGTCGTCGGACCGGGGGAGGAGGGTGTGGCCGACGTCGATCGTGGTGGCGCGCAGGACCGGAGAGCGCTGGACGAGGCGTCCGTCGACGTAGAGGCGCATCCCGGCGCCCTGCCCGTAGTGCTTGCCGTCGCGGTCCCACAGCACGGTGACGTCGTGCCCGTGGTAGGGCACGTTTTCGGCGGCGAAGTGGTCCCAGGTGGCCGGTGTGAGCGGCTTGACCTCGAGCGTGTCGCCGGTCTGCGGGCGCAGGCCGATCAGGCCGGATAGGACCAGGTCGGTGTAGGTGGAGTGGTTGTAGTCCTCGCTGTGGTTCTGGCCGTCGTAGATCCACGCGTCCCGGTCCGGGTCGTGCGCCTCGGCGACGTAGGGCTTGCCGTTCTTGGTCTGGGTCCGGGCGTAGGTCGCCAGCGCGGCGGCGTAGTCCTCTTTGGACACCGAGCGTTGGGCCGGGTAGTCGTCGAGCAGGTTGGCGAGTCCGGTGAGGGTCTGGGAGGTGGCGAAGGGCCAGCTGGGTCCGTCCCAGCGGCAGCAGCTGCCGGCGTCCTTCATGAAGAACGGGCTGCGGCGCTCCGCGGTGGTCGGGCCGTAGGCGCTCGCGAACCCCTGGGGGTCGAGCAGCTGGGACCAGGCCGCGGTGTTCGCCGGTCCGGCGGCGTCGAACATCCACGGGAGGTAGCCGATCTGCTCGCGGCTGCCGGACAGCTGGTGGCTCGGGTTGTCGTCGCGGGCCATGGCGTAGTAGAAGCCGCGTTTCGGGTCCCACAGCCACTTCTGCATCGCGGCCTGCACCCGGGCGGCGCGCTGGGCGTATTCCGCGGCGAGCCGGTGGTCGCCGACGGAGTCCGCGATGCGGCTGATCGCGACGGCGTCGCCGTACTGGTAGGAGTTGAGCGTCGGGCGGTAGCCGGCGCCGCCGTGGTACGGGTTCGCGGATTCGTAGGACGAGGCGGAGAACTCCATGGCGTCCCAGACCGGCACCGACCAGTAGAGGCCGAGGTCGGCGTTGAACTGCTTGTCCCAGCCGCGGTACTGGCGCACGAGCGCTGGGAGGAGCTCACGCAAGGGCGCGAAGTCCCCGGTCACCTGGGCCTGGCCGTAGGCGGAGGTGGCCAGCCAGACGCTGTACTCGTGCGCCCAGTCGGTGGTGTCGGGGTTGACGTCTTCGGTGGCGGGCTTGGCCCCGGCGCCGGGGCCGGTGAGCCAGAACTTGAGGTAGTCCTGGCCGTAGCCCGGATCGCGCAGCCAGCGCCCTTCGGTCAGCTGGTGCCCGGCGGCGGCGTTGATCGCCTGGTAGGGCGCCGCGTAGCCGCAGCAGTCGAGGAACTCCGTCGAGATCCAGCCGTCGGTGGGGTTCGTGTAGCGCAGGTGCTCTTTGTAGACGCGCCAGCGGTAGTAGTAGACGCTCTGCATGGTGGCGTCGGGCAGGTCCACGAACGGGATGTTCGCCTCGTACCAGGCGGGGTCGGAGTACCCGGCGAGGGCGGCGGCGTGGTCGAGGAAGTGCGTCCCCGTACTTGGCGCCGGATGTGCTTCGGTGTCCCCGGTCGCATCCGCGACGCCGGCGAAGGCGAGCTGCGCGGCGAGGGCCAGCGTGGCCACCCAGGTGATCGCCGACCGGTTGCGTCTCCAGGACAGCCGCCCGCGCATCGGACCTCCCATGACGGTTTACAACGTTGTAAAACACAGCTTCGACCACTATCGCTCAAGAGCGCTCAAAAGGGAACACCCCCGGCTCACCTTGAACGGGGACGGACGGCTCGGCCGGGTGGTCCTTGGTGATCGTGCTCGGCATGCCGGGGCTCTCGACCGCGGCGCGAGCGCTGCTCGGTTCGGCGTCCCTGGGGTCGACCAGCCACACGATGATCTCGGCACGGTATTCGCTGGCCTGGGCCCCTGCGGCACAGAGGTTGCCCGCTCCGGCGGTGAACCCGACGTTTCGGCCCGGCGCGAAACTTACCGGCTTGGTTGACGCCGTTCTCCCGCCGCTGGCACATTTCGCTTTATCGAGAGTGCTTTCACCCGGCTGGGGATCACTCCCGATGCGGGGGACATGCTTACTGGGGGGAAGGCAGGCGTCGGCACGGTGAACACCAACAGGCTCGGTTGACGGTCGACGACCTCTCCCGCGGAGCCGCAGGCTGACGCCTGACTGTCCTCTTCGGACGGCGATGTCGTCGAAACACGCGACACGACACTCGAAAACCTCGCTGTGAGATCGCGGGCCGCACGATCGCGGCCGGCGTCGTCGTGCTGCCGTGGATGTTCTGCGCCAGTTCCAGGAATCCCCTTTTCTCGCAACGGATCGGAGACAACAGTCATGAAATTGAGAACCAGGGCGTTCGCCGTCCTCACGTTCGCATTGTCCGTGGTCCTCACCGGTGTCACGCCGGCGCCGGCCGCCACCGTCCAGACCGTCGAAGTCGCCGCGCCGGCCAGCAGTGGCCTTCCGCCCTACGTCGCCTTCATCAAGCCGGTCACCGCGGAACGGCTCGGAAACAGCTGGCACGAGGGCTGCCCGGTCGGTCCTGACCAGCTGCGGCTGGTGAGCCTGAACTTCGTCGGCTTCGACGGTGCGGTGCACCGGGGCGAACTGGTCGTCAACGCCGATCGCGCCACCGAAGTCGCCTACACCTTCGCTGATCTTTACCGCGGCCGGTTCCCCATCGAGCGGATGGAAACCGTGGAGAAGTACAACTCCGACGACGACGCGTCGATGGCGGCGAACAACACCTCGGCGTTCAACTGCCGGGCGATCACCGGCGGCACCGCGTGGTCCAACCACTCCTACGGGCGCGCCATCGACGTCAACACCGTGCAGAACCCCTACATCTCCGGCAGTGGCACCGTCTACCCGCCCAACGGCGCGCCGTACGCCGACCGCACGCTGACCGCGCCCGGCATGATCCACGCGGGTGACCTCACCGAGCAGGCGTTCACCTCTCGCGGCTGGACCTGGGGCGGCTCCTGGGACACCCCGATCGACTACCAGCACTTCGAGAAGCCCTGACACCGACCGGATAAATCGACCACGGCTTCCCGTGCGAGCGTGAGAAGGGGAGTCGTTCCTGCTTCGGACGGCCCGGCCGGTGCATCCCGGCCGGCCCGTCCGGCGTGGGCGCTACTCCGTCGAAAAGTCGGCCATCATGGCCATGTCCTCGTGTTCGAGGTTGTGGCAGTGCAGCATGTACCGGCCCGCGTAGTCGGTGAACTTCACCGCCACTTCCACCGCTTCCGACGGGCGGACGTCGACGGTGTCCTTCCAGCCCGTGTCGTACGGACCCGGCGGGCGGCCGTTGCGGCTCAGCACCTGGAAGTGGTTCAGGTGCAGGTGTACCGGGTGGTGGACGTCGCTCGTGAAGCGCCAGACCTCCGTCGTGCCCAGGCGGGCGCGGGCCAGGTCGCGGCCCGGGGTGTACGGCGCGCCGTTGATCGTCCAGGCGCCTGACGACTTCTGGAACAGGAAGTCCCGCGTCGCCGTGGCGCGGGACGGGTCCAGGGTCGCGATCTCCGACAGCTTCGCCGGGACGAGGCTGTCGTCGGTCACCCGCCCGTCGGTGCCGACGTCGAAGCGCATCACCTCCGCCGTCGCGTCCGTGCCGAGCCGGTTGACGAGCCGGACGCGGGTGCCCGGCGCGTAGCGGGCGAAGTCGATCACGACGTCGAAGCGTTCGGCGGGGGAGACGTCGATGCTGTCGTGCGTCCGCGGGCTCGCCAGCAGGCCGCCGTCGCCGCCGATCTGGACCAGGGCGCCGCCACCCGGGGGCTGTGGGTCCAGCGCCAGCGAGTAGTGGCGGGCGTTGGAGCCGTTGAGGATCCGGAAGCGGTAGCGGGCGCGATCGGCGCGCAGCACCGGCCACGGCGCGCCGTTGACGAGGATGACGTCGCCGAGCACGCCGTCCATGTAGGCCGGTGAGACGCCCGGCAGCTGCTGGCCGCCGGCGAGTGCGGGGTAGGTGAAGCTGCCGTCCGCGCCGAACGAGCGGTCGCAGATCATCAGCGGGATGTCCCGGTTTCCCCGCGGGAGCGGCAAAGCCGCCTCTTCGTCGTCCGTCACGAGGTGGAACCCGGCCAGGCCCTGCCAGACGTTCGCGGCGGTGAAGCCCATGCGGTGGTCGTGGTACCAGAGCGTCGCGGCGCGCTGGTCGAGCGGATACGTGTGGGACCGGCTGGTCTGCCCGCCGCCGGTGTCGAGCTTGGCCATGCCCGCCATCCCGGACATCCCCGCCATGCCGGCCATCCCCGACGCGGGAGCCGCCTGCTCGCCGCCGACGGGGTGCACGAGCTCGGTGGGGTAGCCGTCGCTCTCGGCCGGCGTGTGCCCGCCGTGCAGGTGCACCACGGTCGGGTGCGGCAGCCGGTTGGTGTGGGTCACCACGGCCTTGCGCCCGGCGGGAGTCCGCAAGGTGGGGCCGGGAAAGCTGCCGTGGTAGGTCCAGGCCTCGGTGGTGAGCCCGGGCAGGATGCCCAGGGCGGCCGGCCGCTGGACGATCTCGTAGAAGTCCGTCGTCGCGTCGGATCGGACCGGCGCGAGCACCGGCGGGATCGGCAGGTCGGCACGGAACGCGGCCGGCACCGGTGCCCGGCTGGCGAGCAGCAGCCCGGGCTGGCCGTCGGCCAGCAGCCCGCGCAGGAACGGCGTCCCGGCGATGGCGAGCGCGCCGGCTCCGGCCAGGGCGACGGTGCCGACGCCGAGGAACCGGCGGCGGCTCATCGCGGGGCTCACGCGGGCACCCCGGCGTAGCGCGCCACCGGCTGCTTCGCCCAGGAGAGCATGAGGATCCGGACGACGAGGTAGAGCAGCACGGCCCCGAGCGGCACGTGGACGGCCAAGTCCCGGGTGAAGCCCAGGACGATCTGCGCGGCGCAGAGCACGAGCGCCAGCGCGGCGAACAGGGCGGGACGGCTCGGCCCGCGTCCTGCGCGCCACACGACCAGGGCCGCCAGGAGCGTCGGCACCAGGGCCAGCGCGAAGAGCATGCCCGACATGCGGTGCGCCGCCAGCATCGAATAGTGCCCCTGCAGGAAGGCGCCGGCCAGGACCGGTTGCAGGCAGGCGAGCGCGGCCGACGCGGCGGCGCCCGCTCTGAGCAGCACGAGCGCGCCGCGGCTGATCGGGGTGCGGACAGGGTCCATCACAAGACTCGTTTCTCCGTGGGGACTTCGCGGGAGGAAGCAACCAGTCTTCGGTCACTAAAAAATTACTGTAGCAGAAAAATTTCTGGAGGTGTACTACGCTGGGGGCATGAGTGCGCGAACGGTCAACTGGGCATCCCGGCGCACCGGAGAGCCCGGGGCCGAGGGGTTGCGGGAGCGCAAGAAGCGGCTGATGCGCCAGCAGCTCTCGGACACGGCGACGGAGATGTTCCTCGAGCGGGGCTTCGACGCCGTGCGGGTGGCGGAGATCGCCGAGGCCTGCGGGGTGTCGGAGAAGACGGTCTTCAACTACTTCCCGAGCAAGGAGTCGCTGATCCTCGACCACCCGGACACGGCGCTGGCCGCCCTGCGGGCCGACCTGGCCGAGCCCGGCGTGTCCCCGGCCGAAGCGACGCTGCGGATCCTCGCGCAGGAGCGCGCCGCCGTCTTCTCCTGGCTCGCCGAGCAGGAGGACCCGGGTGAGGCGATCACGAAGTCCCGGCGGTTCGGCCTGCTGATCGCGACCACGCCTGCCCTGCGCGCGCACCGCCTGGAGATGACCGAACAGCTCGTCGTGGTCGCCGCCGAGGCGCTGGCCGAGCGGACCGGGTGCGCCCCGGAGGACCCGGAGCCACGGGTCCTGGCGACGGCGCTCGTCGCGCTCTGGCAGATCCAGTTCCGGTCCATGGCCAAGCACCTGGACGTGAACCGCACCCCGGAGTCGATCGAGGAGGCGGTCGCGGCCGACGTCGGGCGCGCGGCCCGGCTCGTCGTGGCCGGGATCGAAGCCCTTCCGCGGTTCGCGGGCGAGGCTTGAGCCGATTCACCCGGCTGCCGAGCGCCGCCGGTCGGAGAGCGCGCCGTACTCCCGCAGGAACAGCGCTTCGGTCAGGGCCATGGCCGCGATCTCCCGCGGTGCGACGCTTTCGTTGGGCGCGTGGATGAGTGCCTGTGGTTCCTCGACGCCGATGAGCAGGATCTCGGCGTCGGGGTAGGTCTCGGCCAGGACCGTGCACAGCGGGATCGAACCACCTTGGCCGAGCCGGCCCATCGGGCGGCCGTACGCGGTCTGCATGGCTCCGGCCATCGCTTCGTAGGCCGGGCCGTCGGTGGCCGGGCGGAACGGGTGACCGGTGGCCTCGACCTCTGCCGACACGTGCACGCCCCACGGCGCCGCCGCGATCAGGTGTTGCGTCAGCGCGTGTGCCGCTTCGGGTGGCTCGACGCCGGGTGGGATCCGGAGGTTCAGCCTGGCCCGGGCGCGCGGGGTGATGGCCGCCGCGGATCCGATGACCGGTGGGCAGTCGATGCCGAGCACCGTCAGCGCCGGGCGCGCCCACAGCGTGTCCGCGACTTCGCCGCCACCGAGGAGGACGGCGCCGGGGGACAGGCCCGCGTCCGCGCGGAACTGTGCCGCCGGGTAGAGGTCTCCGGGCCAGCGGCCGTCGCCGGGCAGGCCGGGGACGGTGGTGTCGCCCGCGTCGTCGCGCAGGGTGGCGAGCATCGACACCAACGCGGCCAGGGCGTCCGGTGCGGGGCCGCCGAACATGCCGGAGTGCAGCTCGGACGGCAGCGCTTCGACCGCGACGACCACGGTGACCATGCCGCGCAGGCTGACCGTGACCGCGGGCCGCCCGACCGCGATGTTCCCGGTGTCGGCCACCAGGATCGTGTCGGCGCGCAGGAGGTCGGCGTGCTCGGGGACGAACGCTTCCAGGCCTCCGGTTCCCTGCTCCTCGGAGCCTTCGACGACCAGCTTGAGGTGGACGGGCAGGTCGTCGCCGAGTGCGCGCAGCGCGGTGAGGTGCATGAGGATGTTGCCCTTGCAGTCGGCCGCGCCACGCCCGTACCAGCGTCCGTCCACTTCGGTCAGCCGGAACGGCGGTGTCCGCCACTCGGCTTCCGCGAGCGGTGGCTGGACGTCGTAGTGGGCGTAGAGCAGCACGGTGGGCGCCTCGGCACGGCCGCACGACCGGGAACCGACCACGGCCTGGCTGCCGTCCGGGGTGTCGGCGAGGCGGGTGGAGAACCCGGCTCCGGCGAACGCGTCGGCGACCCAGCCGGCGGCGCGCTGGCATTCCGAAGGGGGGAACTGCCGCGGGTCCGCGACGGACCGCATCGCGACCAGGTCCGCGAGTTCTTCGCGCGCACGGGGCATGAGCTCGGCCACCCGCTGTCGGAGGTCCATCGCGCTCACCCGCCCGCCGCGCCGGCGAAGCCCAGCCCGCCGACGTACTCCTGGAAGCCGGCGAGCTTCCCGGGGCAGTAGACCTCGATGACGAGCAGCTGCGCGTGCACCACCGTGTCCGGCGCGAGAACCGGGCGGGTCCCGGGGCCGCCGGCGCCGTTGGCGATCCCGGTGTCGCTCGTCGCGCGGGCGAGCGCGGCGGCGGGATCGACGCAGATCGAGCCGCCGTCCGCGCCGAGCAGCCGGACGAGCTGGTCCCGTGACGGCGCCCGCGCGCCCTCCTGGGTGAGCCGGGTGACGAGCCGGTCGGCCTTCGCCTCGGCTTCGGCGGTCGCCCGCGCGGAGTGGAAGAGCAGGTAGCCGGCCACGAGCAACCCGCCGAGGACGACGCCCACGGCGAGGTAGACGAGCATCCGCTGCGGCCGGGTCGATCGTTCGTCCACAGTGGTCACGACGCACTCACCTCCGGCTGCCGCCACGACGGTTTGCGCAGGCGGTAGAACAGGAACGGCACCACCAGGCCGAGGCCGAGCGCGCCGCCCGCGACGATCCCGAGGTACACCCACGGGTTGCCCGAACCGAACTGCGACGGCGGGACGAACCCCACGAGCAGAGCGGCCAGCGACGCGCAGAACCCCACCCCGCACAGGCCGAGCAGCATCGGCGCGCGGTAGCCGCGCGGGTGCTCGGGGTGCTTGCGCCGCAACCGCACCGCCGCGACGAACATCAGCAGGTACATGATCAGGTACACCTGGGTGGTGATCACCGAGAAGATCCAGTACGCGCTCGAGACGTCCGGGATGAACGCGTAGCACAGGGCGATCAGCGTGGTGACCGCACCCTGGGTGACGAGGATGTTCCGCTGCACGCCCTGCTTGTTGAGCCGCTGCAGGAACGGCGGCAGGTAACCCTCCTGCCGGGAGATCAGCAGCAGGCCCTTCGACGGCCCGGCCAGCCAGGTCAGCATCCCGCCGAGCGAGGCCAGCACGAGCATGACGCCGATCAGCGGCGTCAGCCACTGGATGCCGAAGGTGCCGAGGACCGCGTCGAAGGCCTGCATCACCCCCGCCGTGAGCGAGAGCTGGTCGGCCGGAATGATCCAGCTGATCGCGAGGGCGGGCAGGATGAAGATGAGCAGTACGAGCCCCATCGACACGAACATGGCGCGCGGGAACTCCTTGCCCGGCTTGCGGAGCGAGGACACGTGCACCGCGTTCATCTCCATGCCCGAGTAGGACAGGAAGTTGTTGACGATCAGGACGAGGCTCGCGAGCCCCGCCCACGCGGGGAGCAGGTGGCCGGCCGACATCGGTGCCGCGGAGGAGTGCCCCTGGGCCAGGAACACGATGCCGAGGATCACCAGCAGCGCGCCGGGGATCAGCGTCCCGAGGATGAGCCCGCCACCGGCGAGCCCGGCCACGCCCTTCGTGCCGCGGGAGGAGATCCAGACCCCCGACCAGTACGCGACGACGATGACGGCGGCCGTCCACCACCCGTTGTTCGCCAGGGTGGGGTCGAAGACGTAGGCGAGCGTGCTCGCGACGTACCCGAGCAGGCTGGGGTAGTAGAAGATCGTCATCGCGAACTGGCACCAGACCGCCAGGAACCCCATCGGCTTGGAGATCCCGAGCGCCACCCAGTTGTAGACCCCGCCGGGCCAGCCCGAAGCCAGCTCGGCCGAGACCAGCGACGTCGGCAGCAGGAACACGATCGCCGGGACGACGTAGAGGAAGACGGCCGCGAGGCCGTACACGGCCATCGTCGGCGACGGGCGCAGGCTCGCGACGGAACTGGTCGTCATGAGCGCGAGCGCGATCCAGGAGATCCACGCCGCCGCGGGCGGTCTCGTGCGCCCTGCCCCTCCGGCGGGCGGCGGCGAGGTTCCCGCCGGCTCCGGGGTCCGGTTCGGTCGGTCGGTCGTGGTCATGGGTCGGCCTCCTGGGCTCGCCTGGACGGTGGTTCATCGTGTTTCGTGCCGGGCCCGCCCGGGTCACCCGTGGCGGGCGAGACCGGCTCGTCAGCCGAGCGCGGCGTCGAGCGTGACCGCGGCGTCGATGAGGGCGAGATGGGTGAAGGCCTGCGGGAAGTTGCCGAGCTGCTCGCCGGTCGGCGAGATTTCTTCGGCGTACAGGCCGACGTGGTTGGCGTAGGTCAGCATCTTCTCGAACGCCGTGCGGGCTTCGTCGAGCCGCCCGGCGCGGGCCAGTGCGTCGACGTAGGTGAAGCTGCACAAGGAAAAGGTGCCTTCGTCGCCGGCGAGGCCGTCCTGCGACGCGTCCGTGTCGTAGCGGTAGACCAGGCTGTCGGTCACCAGGTCGGTCCGGATCGCGTCGAGCGTCGAAAGCCACAGCGGATCGTCGGCCGGGAGGAAACCGGTGCGGGGCATGCGAAGCAGGGACGCGTCGAGCTCTTCGCCGCTGTAGTGCTGGACGAAGGCGTTGCGCGTCCGATGCCAGCCGCGGCTGATGATCTGGCCGTGGATGCTGTCGCGCTGCCAGGCCCAGTCCTCAACCGGAGCGGGCCGCCCGTGCTCGGCCGCCAGCCGGATGCCGCGGTCGAACGCGACCCAGCTCATCAAGCGGCCGTAGGTGAACGACTTGCGCCCGCCCCGGGTCTCCCAGATGCCTTCTTCGGCCTGGTCCCAGTGCTCCCCGAGCCAGTCGAGGGCCGCGCGGAGGGCGGTCCAGCCCTGGTGGGGGAGCTCGAACCCCGCGCGGTCGGCGGCGAAGACGCTGTCGAGGGCTTCGCCGTAGATGTCGAGCTGCAGCTGCCCGGCCGCGTCGTTGCCGATCCGGACGGGACTGGCCCCGCGGTGCCCGGACCAGTGCGCGAGGCTTTCCTCCTGCAGGTCCGACGTGCCGTCCACGCGGTACAGCACGGCGAGCGGCCCGCCGGGCCCGCCCCCGCCTTCCCGGATGCGGTCGCCGAGCCAGCTCCCGAACCGGCCGGCTTCCTCGGTGAACCCGAGCGCCAGCAACGCCGAAACCGAGAACGAGGCGTCCCGGACCCAGGTGTAGCGGTAGTCCCAGTTGCGCTCGCCGCCGAGCTGCTCGGGCAGTCCGAGGGTGGGCGCGGCGACCAGCCCGCCGGTCGGCGCGTAGGTGAGCAGCTTGAGGGTGATCGCCGAGCGGGTGACGATCTCCCGCCAGCGCCCGCGGTAGGTCGAGCGGGCCAGCCACGTGCGCCACCAGGCCACGGTGCTGTCGAAGAGCTCCGTGAACGCGGCGACGCGGATCTCCCGCGGCGGCTCGGCCGCATCGGTCTCGAGCACGACCCCGCGGACCTGGCCCGCGGTGAGGGTGAGCCGCAGGTGCACGTCACCGCCTTCGACGCGCGCGTCGGCGAGGTGCTCGTCGCCGGGCTCGCGAACCACGTGCAGCACCAAAGACGTGTCGCGCGCGATGAACACGGCCCCGTTCGCGACGAGCATCGCCTGGTGCGGACGGCGGCCGTAGTCGAACCGGGGCGCGACCACCACGTCGAACGTCATCCGGCCGCGGACGCAGCGCACGAGCCGGGCGATCCGGTGCTCGGTGGTGGCGGTCGTGTCGCAGGGCGGCATGAAGTCGACCACCTCGCCGATGCCGTCCGGCCCGGAGAACCGGGTGATCAGCACCGCGGTGTCGGGGTGGTACATCTGCGAGCTCGCGCAGGCGCCGGCCGGGCGGATGCGGAACCGGCCGCCTCGCTCGTCGTCGAGCAGGGCGCCGAAGACCGACGGCGAATCGAACCGCGGGCTGCAGAACCAGTCGATCGACCCGTCGGTCGTCACCAGCGCGGCGGTCTGCAGGTCGCCGATCAGCGCGTGCTCGGCGATCGTCGTCTCGGTCATGGCTCCTCCATCAGGGCGCGCGGGTCCGGTCGAGTGAACCGTCGCCGGAGCGGGCCTGAGCTGCCTCATCCACGAGGGGTGAGGTGGCCCGGCCCCGGTCACGCCACCGTGTGCGGCACCCGATGAGGAAGGCCCGCCGATGATCGTGCTTCCCCTGGCCCTGGCCCAGTTCGTCGCGAGCTACGCAGCCACCACCATGACCGTGGCCGTCAGCGACATCGCCGCGGATCTCGGCACCACGGTGATCGGCGTGCAGACGGCGATCACGGTGTTCACCCTCACCATGGCGTCGCTCATGGTGCCGGGCAGCAAGCTGAGCGACCTGCTGGGCCGCAAGCGCTGTTTTCTGGCCGGGCTGGCCGTTTACGGCGCCGGCGCGCTGCTGGCCTCGGCCGCGCACGGGCCGGGGCTGCTGATCTTCGGCTACTCGCTGCTGGAGGGCATCGGGTCGGCGCTGATGATCCCGCCGATCTACATCCTGGTCACCGTGACCAGCCGGGACCTCGCGAGCCGGGCCCGTGCTTTCGGCGTGGTCAGCGGAGCGGGCGCGCTCGGTGCCGCGGCCGGGCCGCTCCTCGGCGGCCTGGTCACGACGTGGCTCGGGTGGCGCGCGTCCTTCCTCCTGCAGGTGCTGCTGGTCGGCCTGATCGTCGTGCTGGCGGTGCGGATCACCGAGCCGCCCGCACCGCCCCGCGTCAAGCACTTCGACGTCGCCGGCGCGGTCCTTTCGGCGGCGGGCCTGTTCTTCGTCGTCTTCGGCGTGCTGCAGGCGGGCACGTACGGCTGGCTCGTCTCACGGGCGGACTTCGCCGTCGGCGGGGTGGTTCTGCTGCGGGCCGGCGGGATCTCGCCGGTGTGGCTGTTCGCCGGTGCCGGCGCGGGACTCCTCGCCGTCTTCTTCGCCCACGTCCGCGCCCGTGAGCGGGCGGGCCGGGAGCCGCTGGTGCCGGCCGGTCTCTTCCGCGACCGCGTCACCGGGCTCGGGCTGCTGACCCAGCACGTCCAGTGGCTCGTCCTGCAGGGCTCGTTCTTCGTGGTGGCGGTCTTCCTGCAGCAGGTGCGCGGTTACGACGCGATCGAGACCGGGCTGATGCTCACCCCCGCGACGATCGGCATCCTGGGTGCCTCGGCGGCCGCGGGACGGCTGGCGCGGCGGCACTCCCAGCGCCGCCTCGTCCGAGCCGGCTTCGTCCTCACCGTCGCGGGCCTGGTCCTCGTGCTCCTCCTGGTCCGGGCCGGCTCCGGCGTGGCGAGTGCGGTTCCCGGGCTGTTCCTGCTCGGCGGGGGCGTCGGGATCATGCTGACGGCGTCGGTGAACCTGGTGCAGTCCCGCTTCCCGGACGCCGCGCAGGGCGACATTTCCGGGGTGTCGCGCAGCGCGTCCAACCTCGGCTCGTCGGTGGGCACGGCGCTGGCCGGTTCCGTCCTGGCCGGGACGCCGCACCTCGGCGGCCGGTCCTTCGCGCTGGCCCTCACGACCCTGGGCGTCGTGGCGGTGGCCGGGCTCGTCGCGGCCCTGCTGCTGCCCTCGTCGGACTGAACCGCCGGTCGTGGCGGAACGCCGGTGCCGCACCGCGGTCAGGATCACGCGCAGCAGCACGCCCAGCACGACCAGGTCCGCGACCATCTGGATCGTCACCAGCACCCGGGCGGCGGCGGAAACCGGGGTGATGTCACCGAAGCCCACGGTCGTGAACACCGTGACGGTGAAGTACAGCGCGTCGGTGCGGGTCAGGCCGGAGCCGAAGGAGCCCGGGCGGCCGTGGGCGAGCACGTAGTAGCCGTCGGCGAACAGCAGCAGGAACAAGGGGATGACGAGAGCGAGGGCCTGCACCCCCTGCCACGCGGGGAACGGCGAGCGGAGGATCATCCGCACCTCGCCGACGACCAGCAGGACCACGACGGCGAGACCGGCGGCGAAGACGGCCGCCGTCCACGGCCGCAGGGCCTGGTCGACCGGGAGCAGGTAGTAGAGGCAGACCAGCGCGGTGGCCGTGCACAACGGCCGCAGCACCGCGAGGTGGGCGAACCGCCACCGCCGCACCGCGGTCAACGCGCGAGGGCCTTCTGCTTGAGCGAGTGGAACTCGGCGTCGTTGATGACGCCCTCCTCCAGCAGCCGCCGGGCTTCGGCGATCTGCGCCGCGCTCGTGGTGTCCGAAGTGGACACCGAGCGCACGTAGCTGTCGAACTGGTACTGCATCGCCGCATCGCGGGCCCGCCGCCGCTCCGAGAGGTGCCTGCCCTGGACACCCAGGTAGAGCAGGACTCCGAGGATCGGCAGCACGAGCACCAGCACAGTCCAGCCGGCCTTGGCCCAGCCGGAGGTGTCGGTGCGGCGGTAAAGATCGCCCAAGGCCACGAACAGCAGGCTGAACCAGGCGATCCAGCAGAAGAACACGAGCATCGTCGCCATGAGATCGAGGAACGGGTAGTCCGCGCTCGCCAGGACCATGACATCTCCTCACAGGGGATCGGGGCCGGGGGCCCCCCCGGCGGGGCGGGCCCCCCCCCCCCCCCCCCCCCGGCGGGTCACTTCTTCGCGGGGGCGCGGGGATCGGTGGCCTGGACGTCGAAGACGCGGCCGAGGGAGACGAGTGCTTCGTCGAGGTGGCTGAGGCTGGAGAGGACGG